>DASSHD010000665.1:0-2521 GCA_035693085.1 Hanamia sp.
CGGCTGGTGTTGATTTGCTGCCATGTTGTTTTGAAAGATTTGAAAAATTTTAGTTTGCTGCCAGTGCCAAATTTAAATTCAAAAAAAACAATCAACAAATATTCAAAGAACTTATTTTTAAGTTTGTCAAAGTAGAATTAACCAAAAACTAAATTAAAAAATTCATGCAGCGTTTTGTTGTTATGATATTAACCTGCGTCGAAAATTTTTAGCAGGTTAGTTACAGAGAGAGTTTTAATTATTTTTAAAACAGATTCTTAATTGAAGCATTCAAGATTTCAAAAAAAATAAAAATTCTCAATATTTATTTATTTGCTGGATTTTAATGATACAATTACATTCAGTAACCTATCTTTATATTTATATTTATATTTTCAATTCTTTTCCCGCTTTTAAAATGAAAAAATCACTTCAGGCTTTCTTGTTCATTTTTGTTCTTATTCTTTCATCAGGAAATATATATGCCCAAAAAGATACCTCCGGACAGGGACAGAAAAAAGATAGTATCAATCAAAAAAATGATTCTTTAAATGCAGCAATTCTTCAACAATATAACAAAAAGCAGAACGAAATAGAACAATTGCGTATCGCAGATTCTATTACAAAAGCAAACCTGGAAACACAGATCAATTCTTTAAAAGCTACCGACAATTTAAAGAAAAGTGAATTGCAAAAGCAGTTAGAAGAACTAAAGAATAAAGAGGCGATACGTTTCGCAGAAAAGAAAGCGCAAATTGATTCTTTACGCCTTACGGCAAAAGCTTATCCGGTATTAGGTTTTTTTAATGATACCTTATTTTTAATCTATAATAAATCGGGCAGTTTTTCGGCGCAGGAAAGAGCAGATGCGATCACTGAAAGAATAAAGCCCCTGGCAGATAATTTTAAGTTTGCACCTGATTCCATTAAGATAATTTCCTCCGAAACCTCTACGGACCTTGCATTTGAAGATCGTATAATTATGAGCATTTCTGATAATGATGCACTTTGGAGCAATACTACAAGAAATGATTTAGCTAAGGATTATCAAAAAATAATCGGTAACGAAGTTTTGAAATACAGGTCGGCTATCAGTTTTAAAACGTTGGCCAAAGATATAGCCCTTGCCCTGTTAGTGATACTGATTGTCATTTTTATTATTAAATATATTGGCAAACTTTTCAGATGGACAAGAAAAAGAATAAGACATCAAAAAGGAAAATTAATAAAAGGCATACAAATAAAGAATTACACTTTGTTTGACGCAGGCAAAGAAATGAATGTGATTTTAAGCGTAAATAAAGTGGTAAAATGGATTTTAATTATCCTCGTGATTTACCTGGCGCTGCCGGTTCTTTTTGGTATTTTTCCCTGGACAAAAGATTTTGCGGATACCTTATTCGGGTACATCCTGAACCCTGTAAAAAAGATAGGTTTAGCCTTTTGGAATTTCCTTCCCAACCTGATAACTATTATTGTAATCCTTTTTGTTTTCAGATATGTTTTCAGGGGAATAAAATATCTTAAAAACGAAATTCAAAGTGGCGAATTAAAAATACCGGGTTTTTATCCTGACTGGGCTAATCCTACTGCTCAGATCATCCGGGTTTTGGTTTTTGCTTTTCTAATTGTAGTGCTATTCCCTTATTTGCCAGGTAGCAATTCACCTGTATTTAAAGGCGTCTCGGTATTCCTGGGTTTTCTTTTCACCTTTGGATCCGCGGGTTCATTGTCCAATGTAATATCAGGATTAATTCTTACCTACATGCGCTTGTTTAAAATAGGCGACAGGGTGAAGATAGGCGATGTGACTGGCGATGTAATTGAAAAATCTTTATTGGTAACGAGAATAAGAACTATAAAAAATGAAATCATTTCCATACCCAATTCTACAGTAATGAACAGCCATACTATTAATTACAGCAGCGATGCACCCGGTCTTGGCTTAATAATAAATACCACAGTTACCATTGGCTACGATGTGCCCTGGAAAGATATGCACCAGGCTTTGATAGATGCTGCATTACGTACCAAATATGTTTTACAGGATCCAAAACCGTTTGTATTGCAAACAGGGCTGGAAGATTTTTACGTCTCCTATCAAATCAATGGCTATATACGGGAATCGAATAAGCAAGCAGATATTTATTCAGAACTTCATCAGAATATTCAGGATGTATGCAATGAAAGAGGAATAGAAATCATGTCGCCACATTACAGGGCATCCCGCGATGGTAATACCACCACTATTCCTGAAAGCTATTTGCCCAAAGATTATAAATCGCCCGGGTTTAATGTTAACTTAAAAAATGAAGATCATAAATCTTCCGAAACATAAATGAAAGAATTTTTAGACTATACACTTTTTAAAATCGGCAAATATTAACTTTCTCTGATTTCTGTACTAGTGTCATGTCAAATTAAAATTGTCGGATAAAGTTTTTTTAATTTTATCCTTGCCTTATCATTAGTGAACTGCCAGTTGATCTTTGCCTCTTTATTATTTCGATCTTTTTGCCAGGCGTTAACTTCTGTTTTCATT
>DASSHD010000666.1:0-2349 GCA_035693085.1 Hanamia sp.
AATTTGGGCTATCGGAACAGGCAAAACGGCCAGCGCAGAACAGGCACAGGAAATGCATGCATATATAAGAAATGTTTTTGCCGAAAAGTACAGCAATGAAATAGCCGAAAGCATTTCGATATTATATGGAGGAAGTGTAAAAGCAAATAATGCAAAAGAAATCTTTGGGAAAAAGGATGTTGATGGCGGCCTTGTTGGTGGCGCTTCATTAAATGCTTCTGAATTTACAGAGATAATTGGAAGCCTGAAGAGTTTGTAGTTCATAGTTTGTAGTGGCGATAAACTATGAACTGTTCTCCCTAACTACTTTCTCCATCATAGTTTTGTAAAATTTCAAAAAATCTTTCATATTTAACAATTAGATATTATGTCATCTGCGTGTCAATACCTTACATTTATATTTCAAAAAATTAAAACCTAAAAACATGAAAAAATTAATCATTGCCATCCTGATTTTTGTTGGTTCATTTAGCTATGCAAACGCACAGACAAAAACTAAAACAGTACACAAAAAAGCTACCACTACTTCTACTACGGCTACAAATTTGAAAGAAAAGAAGTCAACTACACATTTGAAAAAGGACGGAACTGCTGACAAAAGGTTCAAAGAAAATAAAACTAAAGCTAAGGCTACAGGACCTTTGAAGAAAAATGGCACTCCTGACATGCGGTATAAAGCAAATAAAAAATAATCTTTATTTTGAATTCTTTTGGCCGGACATGTCCGGCCATTTTTTTATCACTTATCAGATTATGAAAAAAGTTTGAAGTAACTTTCAGTTATGGTGTCAATCGTTTTCATTTATAAAATTAAAGGAGCAGTATAATTGATATAAATTTGTCTGCTGATTTATAAATCGTATTTTTTAAATTAACAATTATAGAAGAGTGCTTAAAGGAAAAAGAATTTTGCTGTGTATAACAGGAAGCATAGCCGCGTACAAATCTGTATTATTACTTCGTTTACTGATAAAATCGGGAGCTGAAGTAAAAGTAATTATGACAGAAACCGCCAAAGATTTTGTAACGCCGCTTACTTTTTCCACACTTTCCAAAAACAAAGTTCTTTCTGATTTATTTGCAGACGGCACCTGGGAAAATCATGTAATGCTTGGGCGCTGGGCCGATGTGATGTTGATAGCCCCGGCTTCCTGTAATACCATCGCTAAAATGGCAACCGGCCTTTGCGATAATTTGTTGCTTGCGGTTTATTTATCTTCCCAATGTCCTGTATTAATAGCTCCCGCAATGGACGAAGATATGTGGCATCATCCCACCACCATAAAAAATATTGAAACTTTAAAGAAAAACGGGAATCAATTTCTTCCGGTCAATAGTGGCGAATTGGCAAGTGGCCTAAGTGGTGAAGGAAGAATGGCTGAACCAGAAGAAATAATTAAATATCTGGAAGATTCTTTTTTAAAAGACCTGAGTTTTAAAGGAATAAAAGCGTTGGTAACTGCAGGTCCTACTTATGAAGCTATTGATCCCGTAAGATTTATAGGAAATCATTCAAGTGGTAAAATGGGTGCAGCTATTGCAGAAGAATTTTACAGGAGAGGAGCACAGGTAAAATTGGTTATTGGGCCGTCAACTATAAAAGTAGAAAATAAAATAAAGACGATAAATGTTACTTCTGCCAGTGAAATGTACGATGAATGTATGAAGAACTTTAAGTCTTACAATATTATTGTAATGGCAGCCGCAGTAGCGGATTATACACCTAAAAAGAAAGTGGATCATAAAATAAAAAAAAGTAATGATGAATTTTCATTGGATTTAAAAAGGACAAAAGATATTCTTTTTGAAGCTGGAAAAATAAAATCAAAAGGCCAGACTTTGGTTGGGTTTGCGTTAGAAACCAATAATGAAAAAGAGAATGCAATAAAAAAATTAGCAGAAAAGAATGCTGACCTGATCATATTGAATTCATTGAATGATACAGGGTCTGGATTCGGCTATGATACTAACAAAATCACTATTTTTGATTCTAATCGAAAGGAATATAAATTTCCGGCAAAAACAAAAAAAGAAGTTGCTTCCGATATTGTAAACACTATCATTCAATTTAGAAATGAATAAACTAATTCTGTTTTTTTTAATTTGCTTCTTCAGTTCTATTACTACTGTTATTAAAGCACAGGAGCTAAGAGCACGGGTAAGTGTATTGAATAACCGTGTATCAAATAATGTAGATAAAAAAACATTCCAGACTTTACAAACGGCTCTTAATGATTTTGTGAATAACAGGAAATGGAGCACTGACAGCTACGGAACTAATGAAAAAATTGATTGTAGTTTTCTCTTAAATCTTGAATCTACCGGAGATGCCAATGTCTATAAAGCCTC
>DASSHD010000667.1:0-6778 GCA_035693085.1 Hanamia sp.
CGAATTCTAACTGATTTGGGCTCACATAAGGGGCTTTGGATGCACGGTTTTTTTGAGCTTTGGCCATTTTTCCTTGCACTTTTAGGTACTGCAAGTTAGCTAAAACTTAATCTAAGACTGCATTCCGAAAATAAACAGCAGACCCTAAATAAGAATCTTCAATATTTCCCTGGCTGCCGCCCAGGCAGGTTTGTTTACTGCAAAGATTATAAAATTGGCCTGTTTTTTTATTTAGTTTAAATAATCATAAAAAATGATCTTTTTGCAAAATCCTTATGCAATAAATCTTTATTTGCATCTACCCGTTAATTAAAAGGTACATACAACCGACGAGTTTTTTATCTTTAAAGTAAACTTATATATATGATGTTGAAATATTCCTTTCTAGGCACAACCTTATTTTTACTCATAACTTTCTTTAGTTTTTCAACCTTAAATGCTCAAAAAAAAATGGAAGATTATGCTTCTCAATGGAAAAAAGTTGACGATTTTCAAAAGAAGGGATTGACAAAGTCTGCTCTGACGGAAGTTGAAAATATTTATTCAAATGCGAAAAAAAATGGAAATGATCCACAAATCATTAAATCATTGTTATTCAAAATAACACTTCAACAAAATATTGTGGAAGATGCTTCTGTAAAAAGCATTGACTCCATACAGCAGGAAATTGCCTCCGCTAAAGAACCTGCAAAATCAATACTGCAAAGCATTACAGCACAATTGTATTGGAATTATTTTCAACAAAACAGATATAAACTATACCAGCGGACCAATACGGTTAATTTTGATAAAAAAGATATTGCCACGTGGACTGCTGATGATCTGCACAAAAAGATAGGGGAATTATATATTGCTTCATTAAAGGATGAAAAACTTTTGCAACAAACAAAACTGGAACCTTTTGATGCAATTATCCTAAAAGGAAATGTTCGTTACCTGCGTCCTACGCTTTTTGATTTATTGGCTCATCGCGCATTGGATTATTTTAAAAATGACGAACGCGATATCACTCGCCCTGCCTATGCTTTTGAGATAAGTGATCGAAGAGCATTTGCTCCCGCAAATGAATTTATAAATGCAAAATTTATCACAAAAGATTCTTCATCACTTCATCATAGAGCGCTGATTATTTTTCAAAAGTTGTTAGCATTTCATTTGAACGATGAAAATCCGGATGCATTTATTGATGCTGATATTGAAAGGATCAATTTTGTAAATCAGTATGGTGTGATGCCAGATAAGGATGAGCTTTATATAGATGCGATGGAAAATGTTGGTAAGAAATTCGATACTGTTTCAGCTTCTGCGCAAGCTACATTTTTGATTGCGCAGACCATTTATAATAAAGCGGTAGAAGCGAACAGGAACAAAAATCCTGATTCCTATTACACAGTAATAAAGGCAAAAGAAATACTCGAAAACATTATTAAAAAATTTCCGGAAAGCGAAGGCGGGATTAATGCGCAAAATCTTTTGACAACTATTTTGCACCCTTCTGTTAATTTAACCACAGAGAAAGTAAATGTTCCGGGAGAGTCTTTCCGAACATTAGTTACTTATAAAAATTTTAATACCGTTTATTTCAGGATCATTTCATTAACACCTGATCTTAAAAAATATCTGGTTAAAAACAATGACAACGACAAAATCTTTACAAAATTAATTTCTCAGAAAAATATCAGAATATGGAAACAGGATTTGCCAAAAACTGATGATTATTTGTCTCATTCTGTAGAGGTAAAAATGGATGCTTTACCTGTTGGTGAATATGTTTTACTGGGAAGCGCTGACGAACATTTCAGTCTTGATAAAAATCCGCTTGCTGCGCAATATTTTTATGTTTCGGATATTAGTTTTATCAACAGTGGGTTGCAATATTTTGTGCTGAACCGAACTACAGGAAAGCCTTTGAGGGGTGCCCTGGTTCAGATTTGGAAGCAAAAATATGACTACTCGTCACGCGGCTATTCCCTGACTAAAGAAGAAAATTATGTAACCGATAAAAATGGTTTTTTTAAATTAAAAGAAAGTAAAAAAGCAAATGATAGCCGGGATATAAGATTGGACATTACCTATAAAATTGACCATTTATTTTTAGACGACTATCAATATATTTATTACAATAATTACAATAAGAATGAAGATGATGATTATGATGGTCAAAAAGATTATGATGAGGACAATGCAAAAGTTTTTCTGTTTACCGACAGAAGTATTTATCGTCCCGGGCAAACGGTTTACTACAAAGGCATTGGTGTTACCAAAGACTGGAAAACAAAAAAGCCAATTCTTCTCCAATCAAAAGATTCATTAACCGTAATTTTTTCAGATGCCAATGGCCAGAAAATTGATTCAGTAAAAGTGTTACTAAATGATTTCGGTTCATTTCGTGGAAAATTTAAAATACCAGAGAATAAATTGAATGGAGAATTTTCAATCAGTGTGGCAGATTATTTTAGTTCTTCAGTTTCATTTTCGGTAGAAGAATACAAACGTCCGAAATTTTATGCCGAATTTGAAAAAGCAAAAGAAAGTTATCGTGTAGGCGATACTGTTAGTATTACAGGCTTTGCAAAAGCTTATGCCGGAAATAATATTGATGGTGCAAAAATCTCTTTTAGAGTAACGAGGGTAGCCAGGTTCCTTTATCCATGGATGTTTTGGAGAACTATTATGCCACGTACACAACCCTTGGAAATTACTCATGGAGAAATTACAACGGGCGCCGATGGTAAATTCCGGATAAAATTTGCCGCCATTCCCGATCTCACACTTGATCCTAAAACCGATCCGGTTTTTGATTACAAAGTAGAAGCTGACGTTACCGACATCAATGGAGAAACGCGAAGCGCTGATATTACTGTACCTGTTGGATACAAAGCATTGAATTTACAAATCTCTTTACCGAAGGGAGATGTAATAAATGTTGACAGTCTGAAAAATATTTTTGTGAGTAGTAAAAATTTAAGTGGTGAACCTGAAACAGTAAAAGCAGATGTAAAAATTTATAAACTGCAAACGCCTGACAGATTAATTCGCCAGAGATTATGGAATGAACCTGATGAATTTATTTATTCTAAAAAGGAGTATATCCAATATTTCCCGCACGATGAATATAAGGATGAAACAAAAAAAGAATCGTGGGCAAAAGGTGAGCTGATCTTTGAAAAAACTGACAGTGTTTTCAATAATTCTCAATTCTCAATTCTCAATTCTCAATTCAAAGAGGGTTGGTATGTAGCGGAGGCCACCGCAAAAGACCGCTACGGCCAGGAAGTAAAAGATGTGAAATATTTCCAGGTCTTTAATCCTAAATCTTCTTCATTACCTACGCCAGCTTATGTATGGAATTATGCTGAAAAAGATGATGTACAACCCGGTGAAACGGCACGAATTATAACTGGAACTTCTGCAAAGGATTTGTTTTTGATTCAGGAAGTAAATAAAGAAAAGACAACTGATGACAGGGAACCGACGGTAGAAGGAAAATTTTCAGATTTAAGTTATTTTTCATTAGACAATAATAAGAAGACTTTTGACTTTAAAATCTCAGAAGATGACCGCGGCGGTTTTGGTGTAAACCAGTTTTTTGTAAAAGACAATCGCTTTTACACTACCGATAATTCTATTTACGTAGATTGGGATAATAAAGAACTTAATATTTCTTTTGACACCTACCGTGATAAGACCTTACCCGGAAGTGAGGAAAAATGGAAAGTAAAAATCACTGGAAACAAGGGAGAAAAAGTAGCTGCAGAAATGCTGGCGAGTATGTATGACGCATCTCTCGATCAGTTTAGACCGCATGATTGGAATGGTATTGATATATGGCCGGAATATAATGGATATAATACCTGGAAGGCACAACAAAATTTTACAACCATAAATTCTTTTGAAAAATATTGGAGTGAAAAATATATTGTGCAGAAAGAAAAGAGGTATGATGCATTGAATTATTTGCCTTCAAGTTATTACTTAGTGGGTAAAGTCGCAGGGGTACAAATTAGTGGCAATCGTTCACCTGGAGCAGCGCCAGCAATGGAAAGAAAAGGAAATTTGGACGATGTTGTAGTTACCGCGATGGGTATTTCTAAAAAGAAAAATTTAGAATATTCTGCAGGAAAGATTGCTGCTTTATCAATATTTACTGATTCTACGGGTTCTGCTATTGCAGGGAATGACGTTAAACAACCTGCTTCAATTGACCAATCTCAAATTCAAATCCGAAAAAACTTTAATGAAACTGCTTTCTTCTATCCTGAATTAAGAACGGATAAAGATGGTAATATTGAATTTAGTTTTACAATGCCTGAAGCGCTTACTCAATGGAAGTTGATGGCATTGGCACATACAAAGGATTTAGCAAGCGGCTATGCAGAGAGAACCGTCGTCACGCAAAAAGATTTAATGGTGCAGCCCAATGCACCACGCTTTTTACGCGAAGGAGATAAGATGGAATTCAGTGCTAAAATTGTAAATCTTGGAGACAAAGAAGTAAGCGGGCAGGCGGAATTTCATTTATTAAATGCATCCACTATGAACCCTGTGGACGGATGGTTTAAGAATACAATTCCTTCTCAAAGTTTTACGATAAAAGCCGGTCAAAGCACTTTGGTAAGATTTAATATAGAAGTCCCCCAAAATTTTAATGATGCGGTAGTTTATAGAATTGTCGCGAAGGCTGGTGATGTCAGTGATGGTGAAGAAGCTGCGATTCCTGTTGTTACTAATCGTATGTTGGTTACCGAAACATTGCCTTTGCCTATGCGCGGTGGTGGAACGAAGGATTTTAAATTTGAAAAATTAATTAATTCAGGTAATTCTAAAACGCTCACTAATTACGGATTGACAGTGGAATACACGACCAATCCGGTATGGTACGCGGTGCAGGCTTTGCCTTATTTAATGGAATATCCTTATGAATGTGCTGAGCAAACTTTCAATCGTTTCTATGCGAATGCGCTTGCACAAAAAATTGTGAATTCGTCACCCAAAATAAAGGCAGTATTTGAAAAGTGGGCCTCACCCCCTGCCCCTCTCCCCGGTGTGGAGAGGGGTGAGGCCAAGACCGTGGCTTTAATGAGCAATCTTCAAAAGAACGAAGAATTAAAATCTGTTCTATTACAAGAAACTCCCTGGGTATTGCAAGCGCAAAATGAAACGCAACAGAAGAAAAATATTGCATTGCTTTTTGATATGGTAAAAATGAGTCTGCAGTTAGAATCTGCTATCAATAAATTAAAGGATATGCAATCGTCAAATGGTGGATTTGTGTGGTTCAAAGGCGGGCCTGATAATCGTTACATGACTCAATATATTGTTACAGGAATCGGGCATTTGAAAAAATTAAGTGCGTATCCAGTAGAACAACAAAAAGAGCTAAAATCCATTCTGGATTTAGCCATTCCTTATTTGGATAAAATGTTGAAAAAAGATTATGATGATCTGATAAAAAATAAAATAAAACTCAACCAGGATAATCTTTCTACTATTGCTATTCAATATTTGTATATGCGTAGTTTCTTCCCCGAATATCCTATTGCAAAAGGATCACAAACGGCGTATAACTATTACCGTGATCAGGCTAAAAAATATTGGCTAAATCAAAGTAAATATATGGAAGGAATGATTGCATTAGCATTAAACAGGACTGATGAACCAAACATTGCAAAAGCGATCATTAATTCATTAAAACAAAATTCAATCAACAATCCGGAATTGGGAATGTATTGGAAAGAATGGGATAAGCACGGTTATTGGTGGTACCAGGCGCCAATAGAATCCCAGTCTTTAATGATAGAAGTATTTTCTGAGATTGATAAGGATTCTAAAACTATCGGCGATTTAAAAACATGGTTGCTGAAAAACAAACAAACCAATAACTGGAAAACCACCAAAGCTACAGCCGATGCGTGCTATGCTTTATTGTTACAGGGGACTGATTGGTTATCGCAAGAGAAAACCGTCAGCATAAAACTAGGAAATACTATTATCAGCAGCAAAGATGAAAAACAAGAAGCAGGCACCGGATATTTCAAACGTGAAATTGATGGCGATAAAATAAAACCCGAAATGGGAAATATAAGCGTTACGGTTTCCTCTCCAATTAACGGATTAACTAATAAACCAATTAACGACATGCCTTCCTGGGGTTCTGTCTATTGGCAATATTTTGAAAATTTGGACAAAATCACTTTTTCAGAAACGCCGTTGAAACTTTCTAAAAAATTATTTATAGAAAAAAATACAGATAAGGGGCCGGTTCTTGTTCCTGTAAATGATGGCGATAAATTACATGTTGGTGATAAAATAAAAGTACGCATTGAACTTCGTGTTGATCGTGATATGGAATATGTACACATGAAAGATATGCGCGCAAGTTGCATGGAGCCAACCAATGTGATTAGTCAGTACAAATACCAGGATGGGCTTGGCTATTATGAAACTACCAAAGATGTAAGTACCAATTTCTTTTTTGGTTATCTCAATAAAGGAACTTATGTTTTTGAATATCCAATGTTTGTAACACACGCCGGAAATTTCAGTAATGGAATTACCACCATTCAATGTATGTATGCACCGGAGTTTACAGTGCATAGCGAGGGCGTGCGGGTGAATGTATCGGAATAAAATAAAAATCTTAATTATTAGTTTGTTTACTGAAATAGGTTTTAAATCCGTTAGTGCGTAAGCCAGGAAGCTTTTTAAAATCTTCCTGTTTTTTTCATATCTGGAGTGCAATTTTGTATCTAACACATTTACCAATAAAATATTCTGA
>DASSHD010000668.1:0-2822 GCA_035693085.1 Hanamia sp.
GTAAATCAACAATTATTGCAGATTTTAAATTAGGAAACACAACATACAATTTGCTCACATTGCATCGGAATTATAACGTGGATGACACAAAGATTCTGGAACATATTTTAGACGAATTGGGGCAATTGGAAGAGAAAATAATTTTCCCTGTGCATCCGCGTACCAGGAAGATGCTTGCAGATAGTTATAAAGTTCCTGCAAATATTAAAATGATTGATCCGCAGGGATACCTAGATTTTATCGCTCTCGAACATTCTGCGAAAAGATTTATTACAGACTCAGGAGGAATTCAAAAAGAAGCTTACATTCTTAAAAAGCCATGTATCACACTACGTACAGAAACGGAATGGGTAGAAACTGTTACCGAAAAATGGAATCTGCTTATCAATCCTTCAGAAGAACATTTGGCATGCAAAATAAATTCTTTTCAACCTCCCGAAAAACAAAACGAAGTATTTGGAAAAAACGTAACAGATAAAATGATAAAAATAATTAAACACATCTGATAAAGAATGACTGAGCAAAAAACATGGGGAATCATTGGCGGTGGAATGCTAGGGATGACGCTGGCATTAAGGCTATCGCAAAAAGGGCACAAAATTACTATTTACGAATCTGCAGAAAAAGTCGGTGGACTGACGAGTTCATGGCAAATGCCTGCCCGACCCGGAACAGACGGAGACAGTGTTGTGTGGGATAGATTTTATCACGTAATCCTGATGTCTGATCTGAATACAAGAAAGATATTAAAAGAGATAGGTTTAGAAAATGATTTGAGATGGGTAGAAACCAAAACAGGTTTTTATTCGAATGGCAAATTATATTCCATGTCTAATCTTATTGAATTTTTTAAATTCCCTCCTATTAATCTGGTAGATAAATTCCGATTGGGCCTTACTATTTTTGCTGCTTCCAAAATAACAAACTGGCAACGGTTAGAAAATATTCCTGTGGCTGATTGGTTAACTAAATGGTCCGGGAAAAGGGTATTTGAAAAAATATGGCTTCCGCTTTTGAAAGCGAAATTGGGAGATAATTATAAAAACACTTCCGCAGCATTCATTTGGTCAACAATACAAAGAATGTACGCTGCCAGAAAAAGCGGTTTGAAAAAAGAAATGTTTGGTTACGTAACCGGGGGTTATGAAAAAATAAATAATCGTTTTGCAGAACATCTTGCAGAAATTGGAATCAATATACAATACAATTCAAAAGTAAAAAGTATTAAAAAAACTTCTTCAGGTAAAATGGAAGTTATTACCGAAAATTCAACTCAAATTTTTGATGAAGTCGTATCAACATTGTCTTCAAGGGAATCAGTAAAAATAGCCGAAGGCCTAACAGATGCTGAGATCAATCAGCACAATGTCATAAAATATCTTGGAGTTATTTGTCCTTCCATTTTATTAAAAAAATCTATTTCGCCTTATTACGTTACCAACATAACCGACAACTGGCCGCCATTTACGGGAATTATTGAAATGACTGCACTGATTGATAAAAATGAAATCAAAGGAAATCATCTTGTCTATTTACCAAAATATGTAAATCCTGATGATGAGTTATTTGATAAAAGCGATCCGGAGTTACAAAACTTGTTTTTAGGATCGTTGTATAAAATGTATCCAAATCTTAAAGAAGATGATCTTAATTTTTGGGGAGTGTCAAAAGCGCGAATCGTATTCGCATTGCCTACCATTAATTACTCTAAAAAAGTTCCCGGAGTTACCACTTCATTAAAAAATTATTATATTATCAATTCTGCACAAATCATAAATGGCACACTCAATGTGAATGAAACCATACAGGTTGCGGAAAATAAATTGAAAGAAATATTAAAAGAAAATGAGTAAACAAAAACCTTTGGCAAGCATTTCTCTCGACCTCGATAATCAATGGTCCTACATGAAAATTCATGGTGATGAGGGATGGGACAAATATCCTTCTTATTTCAACATTTTTGTACCCCATGTATTAGATATATTGGATGAACTTGATCTAAAAATTACTTTTTTCATTGTAGGAAAAGATACCGAATCAGAAGAGAATAGAAAATATTTAAGAATGATTACAGAAAGAGGGCATGAAGTAGGAAATCATTCTTACCATCATGAATCGTGGTTGCAAACATATAGCTATGAAAAGATTGAAAAAGAAATCCGGGAAGCTGAAGAGGCCATACAAAAAACTACAGGCCAACGCCCAACCGGTTTCCGCGGCCCCGGATTCAGTTGGAGTAAGGATTTATTAAAAGTTTTAGAAGGCAGAGGATATAAATTTGACGCTTCTACATTGCCTACTTATTTAGGGCCACTTGCAAGAATGTATTATTTCAAAAAGTCTGATCTGAGCAAAGAAGAAAAAAAAGCGCGTAAAGAACTTTTTGGGAAATTCAGTGAAGGATTCAGAAAGTTGAAGCCTTACAAATGGGATTTGGGAGAGGGAAAAAATATAACTGAAATTCCGGTAACTACGATGCCGGTTTTTAAACTACCATTTCATTTAAGTTATTTAATTTACCTTGGGAATATTTCCATGCCTTTGATGAAGCTCTATTTGAACACATGCATTAGAATGTGCAAAATCACCAATACTCCTATCAGTTTTTTATTACATCCTCTTGATCTTATTGGAGGCGATCAGATTACACAATTGGCATTTTTCCCAGGTATGAATATTAAGAGTGAGCAAAAGCTTAAAGTTTTTGAAATTTGCATCCAAACCTTAAAAAAACACTTCGAACTACTTCCGATGTCCGAATTTTCTAAAACGTTTCCTTCCAATTTAAAGTCTATTAAATTTTCATCAACAGATCCAAAACT
>DASSHD010000669.1:0-2064 GCA_035693085.1 Hanamia sp.
GGTCTTGCAGTTTACCAGGTTGCAAGCAGGTTCGGTTTCAAAATGAGAAGTTATGAAAGAATAAATAATGTTTCTTTAACTGTAAATCTTTTTGATACAGTAAGAATAATTGCAAGAAAACAGTGATACTATAACTAATTCAAGATAATCTGAAACATTTAATGTCCAATACCGTCATAAAAGTAGAAAACCTCTCCAAGCAATATCGCCTCGGTAACGTAGGTACGGGTTCTTTGGTGCATGATATGAACCGCGCCTGGCATCGTATCCGTGGCAAAGAAGACCCTTATTTAAAAATAGGAGAAGAAAACGACCGTTCTGTAAAAGGCAACAGCGAATATGTGTGGGCGTTACGTGATATTAATTTTGAAGTAAAACAAGGTGAAGTACTTGGAATCATTGGTCGCAATGGCGCAGGGAAAAGCACGCTCTTAAAAATACTCAGCCGCACTACTACCCCCACCACGGGGCAAGTAAAAATAAAAGGTCGCGTAGCAAGTTTGCTGGAAGTAGGTACCGGTTTCCATGGAGAATTAACCGGTCGTGAAAACATATTTCTTAACGGCGCTATTTTAGGCATGACTAAAAAGGAAATTAAATCTAAATTGGACGAAATAATTGATTTTTCTGGTGTAGAAAGGTATATTGATACTCCGGTAAAAAGATATTCTTCGGGTATGTATGTCCGTTTGGCATTTGGAGTTGCGGCACATTTGGAACCCGAGATTTTAATAGTAGATGAGGTACTGGCGGTGGGCGATGCGGAATTTCAGAAAAAGGCGATTGGGAAAATGAAGGATATTTCTCAAGGGCAGGGGAGGACGGTTTTGTTTGTGAGTCATAATTTAAATTCCGTTGCAGTACTTTGTGACAAAGGATTATTATTAAACAATGGAATTATTTCGGTAGTAGGAGAAATTGAAAATGTTCTAACAGAATATAATAGCTATTCCAAAAAAGATGCTCTCAAAAACATTTTAATACTTTCTGAAAACAAAAAAGTATGGTTAACTTATTTCTCTATGGTAGAATCCAATTCAAATTCTGATATTATAGAAACATTCATGCCATTAACTATAAAATTGGGATTTGAATCACTAGTTGATATGGACAAAGTAAATGTAGGAGTTGGATTCAATGATAGTGATAATACACGTGTTTTTACTGTTTTTAGTAAGTTATATTTGAAAGAGTATAATATTAAAAAGGGATATAACGAAATAAACTGTCTTATAGATTCAATTGCCTTAAAGCCAGGGAATTATTTTGTTGAAATTTATATTGGAACAGATAAAGAACAATTAGATTATTATGATAGCGGTTTGCAAATCGAGATTAAGATTCCGAGAAACACTAATATTTACTTTCCGTCATCTACTCAAGGTCACATATGTGTTAACCAACAATGGTTTTGAGAGGTTTTATATAATAAAAACTAACACTCATAAAATTATTCAAATGACTGAAAATAAGATTTGGACTGGTGAACGCTTAGAGACTTTCATATATAACGATACAACTACAGAACATTTGCATAGGTATGCAATGGCAATTGAATTTATAAAAAATAAAGTTGTTCTAGATATTGCTTCAGGAGAAGGATACGGTTCAAATTTATTATCTCAATATGCAGAAAAAGTAATCGGTGTAGATATTGACGAAACAAGCATTACCAATGCAAGATTGAAGTACAATAGAAAAAACTTAGAATTTAAAACTGGACGCACTGATGAAATCCCGTTACAAGATGTAACTATAGATGTCGTAGTTAGTTTTGAGACTTTAGAGCACCATGATAAACATCAGGAAATGATGAGAGAAATAAAAAGAGTTTTGAAACCCGGGGGGATTCTTATTATGTCTACTCCTGATAAAAAATATTACTCTGATGAGAGCCAATATAAAAATCCTTTCCATGTAAAAGAACTTTATCTAAATGAATTTAAAGAATTAATCAATAGCCATTTTAATTGTAGTGAGTTTTATTTTCAAAATATGTTCAAGGGTTCTTTAATAATTCCAGAAAAGATTAATAATGGGTTTAAGAATTTTGGCGGAGATTTT
>DASSHD010000670.1:0-5168 GCA_035693085.1 Hanamia sp.
ATAAATATAATCATCGTGGGTAAAAGCAGGATAATATTCTAAAAGAGGTTGATAGCTTGTCTTCTTCTCCACATTAAGCATTATTTCAGTATTACTATAAGGCCCTTCCGGTTTGGAAGCGGTGGAAACTGCCAAAACCCAACTCCGGGCATGAGGAGAAGTATCCATCATGTATGCCAATAGCCAGTCGTTTTTTCTTCTTATAATCATAGGTGCATACATTCTCCAATACCTGCCCAATAATGGTTTTTTCTTATACTGAGTATTGATTTTAACGGGTTCCCTGGAAACGACAAAAGGACCTTCAGGACTGTCCGCAACTGCGTATCCAATACCTGACCGCTCAGCATTGCGCCAATTAAACCCATTAGAAATCCAGTCGAAAACCATGTGATATTTTCCCTCTGAATAAGTCAGCATTACGTCTGCCGCCTGGATATTAATTGAATCATAGCAAAGCATATTCACAGGAAATAAGTCCCCAATTTTATTCCATGTTTCCCCTTTATTTGTTGATTTAAAAATTACACAATTAAGATCTCTTTTGTTTGTACCCTGATCAACTCTATAATCCTTTCTATATTCACCAATGTAGAGGTACCAGTTTCCGCTCACCGGGTCTGAAAACAGGAATCCATTGACAGGCCATTCCATCCCTTTGCGACCCCTGTAAACAGGGTTGTTTGGATAACGTTCAAAAGTATCCCAGGAGGGACTTCCAAAGGCATAATCCTGCGACCAGCTATTTTTATTTGCAAGCAGGGTATAGTCCTTTTCTACATAAGTTGTCTTACATGAATTATTGATAATGGATAATGAAAGGCATAAGAGAAAATAAAACATTTTCATGTTAGTATTTATTTACAGACTTCGTAAAATAGGTGAATGAGAAATGAATAGTATTATTCAAATAATTCTTTTATTTTAAAGTACTCATTTGGTCAAGCATTTTCAAACTATACATCATACAATTAGGCCAAAAATTATCTTTACGAAATGGATATAGAAACGTGGGAATCTGACCATCTTCTTTTTGACAATTTACAATACTATTGGCCAATGCGATTGCTTTTGCACGATAGATCGGGTCGCCTGTTGTTTTATACGCTTTGCAGAACATAAAAATCATTTGATCAGTGCTTGCATCTATAGGTAAATAACAATGGTACTGTTCCAGCGCAGCCGGAACATGCCATTCATTCGATAAGACATTTCTATCGTCATAGATATCAGGCCTCTCCCATACAATAAACTGGTCTTCACAAAAGGCGATTAATTCTTTTGCCATTCGAATATCAGAACTATCTCTCTCTTTCAAATCAAGAAGACGCATTGCAAACCATGAAGCTTCATAATGTGACAGGTTTTGGTATTGACTATTCGCTGCAACATCTTCAAACTGCCCGGTCCAGTCAAAAGTTTTCTCAGGATTATCCATGATCCACTTAAAAGCATCCCGGATGTTTGGTTTATACTGAACCAAATTATATTTATTTACAAGAATAGATAGAAAATTGATTATAGTATTAGGGATACAAAGAATTGGGGATGCAGGTTTTCCGGTTTCTTTATTTACCCTTATATACCATGTACCGGAAGGCAATTGATTTTTTATGTACGTATTTGCAATATTGACAGCCGCCGTAAAATATTTTTTATCTTTTGTTTTATCATAAAGATGAAGAAAAGTAGTGCCGGTCCAGGCAGGCTCACTCATAAGTATTTCCTTATTATAAAGATTAGCTGCCAAATTTGTTCCTTCGTATGTCTGTGAAAAATACTCTAATTTGGATCCTTCAGGTTCGGCTTTAGCAATTAAATAATCCGCCGCTTTTCTAGCTATAATTAATGCAGAATCATTCTTTGGAAAATATTTATTATAAAGCAACATACCATCAATAACACTCGATATAATTTTTGCTGAATAACTATAAAGAGGCATTTCAATGTGGTTAGGTGAACCGGTAGAATACCACTCTTTTATATAATTTTGATTGTAAAAAAATTTGAGACCTTTTAATAAAGCCTCCTTGTAAGAATATTTCGCATCCGGGTAAGGAGGACAAAATGTAGCAGCCTTATAGAACGTTCTATCCAGCGCCAGGCAAACAAACCCCTCTTTACTTATTCCTTCTATTTTAAGAGAAACATTTCCGTTAGGTAATTGCTTCCATATAGGAGCCAAAGATTGGGTACCTGAAGAATCAGTGAAAGTATAATATTGTTTATCCGTAAATGAAAAAGCAGAATACCGGTATTTCACCGGGATTACTTCTCTGATTTTATTATTTTTAAAAGAAGGGGCATGTTTAAACAGTTTTGCTTTTTCATTCCAGAAAGGTTGCTTTCCTGGTACGCCTGGGCGGATTGGAATTAAGGATTCTTCCCGGCTTTGTGTACAAAAGACTTTGTCGCTAGGTTGCTTTTGTCCAAAAAGAGCAACTGAAGTGAAGCTAAAAAGACCAATAAGAAATGTTTTCATAAACTAATTCATTTTACATTAAAACTATAAGGATCAAAGGAACCGCTTATTACTTTTTTCACGGCTTCTAAATATTTGAAACCATACTTCATATCAGGCAAAAGATAACTCCCTTCAACCCATTCATTCCATGCATTAATATTAATAATTTTTGGTTGATCCGGATGATTGTCCGCATATTCCTTTGCTTTATACAGTAAAGCAGCGAAACTCGTAGGAGTATTGTTTTCATCTACTACATCTTTTTCTCCTTTTTCAGGAAATCTTGGTGTATCATCCCAACCGATAGAAACACAGGGAAAGACCGGAATATCTAACAAAGAATCCATTTGTTTTCTGATCTTAATTGAATTGGTGCCATATACGATATAATCTTCGTCACGACCTCCCATATTATACATTGCGATACTATTAAAACCCATTTCTTTCACCTGGTCAACAAAACGTCTTGACGCTTCGGTTGACATGATAGCGCCTCCGCCATGGTTCCATTGAATATGGAGGCCTGGGAATCCGGCTTTTTTTACTTCATTTCTAAAATAGTCTAATGCCTTCCTGGTTTCCTCAATACTGCCATTAAAACTTTTTATAAGGTTGTCAATACTAAAAATTGAAAACAGGGGTTTGCCATCTATTTTATAATAATTAGGCTGTTTAAAATATTGATTAATTACCCTTGCAACTATCTCCTTGAAACCATCCATATCAACAGATCCATGAAACAATAAGGACTTATCATCTTTATACTTATAAGGATTCCAATAGTTTTTTGGCACATCATGGTTCGCCCACATAATATAAAATTTCATTTTTTTATTATTGTTTGCCCCCAGGAAACCACTATCAAGGGTACTTTCCAAAAATGGAGCATGATCATACCAATACCAATCAAAAACAAACACATTGACATCATGATCAGTAGCAGCATCAATCCATTTTTCCATAACCCGTGGGTCATTATCCATCTCATATCCCCACAAAGGGACTTTAGGCTGATAATGGCCCGGAAACCTGGGAGTTCCCTTTTTAATAATTTGCCATTCACCTATTCCTTCCGTCCATAATAATTTTTCAGCCCGTGGATCATTATGACATGATGGCCAGATATAGGCAGCTACATCATAACTATCGTTTATTCTTTTATTATCTTTCGTTTGTGCAAAAGCCGCCTGAGTAAAAACAAGCCCTAAAAATATAATCCCTAAGAAAGTGAAACAATGAATCTTCAAATCCAATCCTTTTTTTTCTCTATTAATTCTCATAGCTATAATTTTATTCTTATTTGAAATGATAAATTTAAAACGCTTTCAGTTATCTTAAATTTAATTGTTAATACCTTTTTCTCATGATCATTATATGTGTTTTACTTCACCGTTAAATCCTTTTTCACACTAATTTTTAAATACTATAGGCCACATCCGTAGGGTTAAAGAATAATTTAAATAACGACATGTACCTTTTTGCATCTTGATAATTTTATTATAATTCGTGAAGTACTTCACGAATTCTTATAGTCAAAAACAGCAAGTAAGGCGTGATAATTATCAACAAGAAAACCCTCGTAACCCCAACACTCTCCTTTCCACGTTTTCCAGTCTTTTGTCATATTACTATTACGACAGTTTCCTTGAAATTCACTTTCTTTATAACTCTCAAGCATAGCCATTAAAATCTCTTCCGCTTCTTTCTGCATTCCAAGTTTAAATAGAGCATGAATGGTGAAATAAGCATAACAACCGGTGGCACCACCATTTTCATATACCTGAAAGGATCCAAAACCAAACCGTTTATCGAAATCAGTATAATCTCCTTTCGATATAGAAATTAAATTGCCAGGCAGCCCCAACCTGAAATCAGTATAACCCACTTCTTTCATCTTTTGTAATAACCTTTCCATAATAGTCTTTGCTTTTGCATCTTCTATTAAGCCATAGCATATCGCAATACTATTGACGAATATAAAATAGTAATCATGTAGCTTCCCGTCTTCACTTCGCCAACCACCCAGTACACCACTACTAGCATTATAAAAACAATTAAAGTAATTTCCTTTAAGTTTTGCAGCAAAATGCCTGTACAGGACACTATCCTCTGATTTGTCTAACAACAATGCTACATCTCCCAATAAAGAGCATGCTTTATAAACCAGCGCATTGGAATAAGCATCATCATGCCCAAATCCGATGGTATCCCACCAGTTAGCAGGACGTACTGATCCATTCCAACTTCCTGAATTACCTGAATATCCATACTCAATTATTCCGTCATCATTCCTGTCCGTATCCATCATTCTTATTGCCCACTTTCTAATATTCTCGTAATTTCTATTTGCCCAGGTCAAATCCTTTGTATCAATAATGTAGTAACTGGCTGAAATAATCAAAGAGGGAGCACTGTCCAACGAATCAAATTTACTTGCCCAACCACCGACCGCATTGGTATAACCAACTTGCCCATATCCCTTCATGCCTCTAAGATATTTATCCAGAGTATTCCGAACCATATCCATAGCAGTAAATCCATCCACCAATTCAGGTGTTTGTCTGGCCATTTCTGAATAAAGGAAAACAGTAAAAGCACAGTTATCACTGGCAGAATTATTGGCCAGTGCCTGGATACGCGGATTCATCTGAAAGATATTAATATAATTCCTCCGGAATCCATCAAATCTGTTATCCCCTTTAAT
>DASSHD010000671.1:0-7026 GCA_035693085.1 Hanamia sp.
AACAGAATTTATTAAATTTATTAAAGGCATTTTCTTTCTTTAAAAAAAGACAAAAGAGTAAAATGCAACTGCTTATCGCCGGTAACGCAGGAATACAATATGACGAATTTATTGAATCATTAAGATTATACAGGTTTCATAAAGAAGTAAAAGTTTTATCGGATTTAACAAAGGAAGAGACTCAGAAAATTGCAGCATCGGCCTATTCAACTATAACAGTTCCGCTTTACGAAACCTCATCACTTTCGTCCCTGGAATCAATGGAATGTGATGTGCCGGTAATAGTTTCTTCTTTAGGTATATTCCCTGAAATATGCGGTGATGCCGCCTTATATGCAAATCCGGAAAACATTAAAGACATTGCAGAAAAAATGATGCTCATCTTTAAAGATGAGGAAATGAGAAAAGAACTTATAAAAAAAGGAAGAGCGAAAGTAAAAGAATTCAGCGCTAATAGCAACACGACATTAATTGAAATTATAAAAAATGTAGTAACAAAAAATCCCATCAGTTGATGGAATTTTTATTAATTTTCTAATCTATGTTACAGTAAACAAACTTTTATCAATGATTTCTATTTTTCCTTCCTGGAAAAATATCCGGTAATCAGATCAGACAGAGATCAATAATATGATTGATCAGGCGGAGACCGTCAGAACAATTTAGAACTTTGCTCCTTCTCCAGGTTTTGGAACAGACTGCCGGATAAACTCTCTAAGTTCTTCATTGGCCACTGCACGATCAGTTTTGCGCATATAAACCATGTGGCCGCTGCGAAATCCTTTCCAACTGATACGATCTTTTAATTTACCTCCCGGATCCATTTGCCACAAACTATATTTTGCATTAAAAAAATCACAGGCTCCATCATAATATCCCGATTGTACGAGCAAATGCAGAAATGGATTTTCAGCCATTGCCTGTCGTAAGTTTTCGCCCGTTCTGTTATTTTTATCATCCCATGGCCATACTCTTCCAAACATATTGTATTTTAAATCCGTTTTGTATTTTAATTCATCTCTTAAATAAATATTGATTGCCGGAGTAAAGGAATGTAACCATGAAGTTAGTTCTGCATTGTAATCAGGAGAATTACCGGCATCCTGACGGTCAATACCGAGATAGCGCGAATCCAGCCTGCCTATGGTAAAACCTTTATCACGCAATAATTCTTTCCAGAAGAAATTGGCAGGGATCACCAAATTATGTTGCAAAACTACCTTTTCAGAGAGACCTGAATAACGGGATATCTTAGACGCGATTGTTTGCTTCTCTGTATCGGTTAACGAGCTTCCTTTTGTTAAGGCAGGAATCAATTCATTGACCGTAAAATTTTCAACTTCAGGGAGCATATCGGTCAAATCTTTACTTTGCAAATCAGCAGCCAACACTTTGTGGTACCATGCTGTTGCAGAAAAATAAGGTAGCAACAAAGCTTCGCCCACAGGGCCATCACGCTTAATTCCCAAATCGGTAGGCGAAACTAATACAACGCCATCAAGATACATCCATTGTGCATCCTGTAATTCCAGTGCAAGACCGGAAACCCTTGTAGTACCGTAGCTTTCACCAATTAGAAATTTTGGTGAAGCCCATCTGTTATTGCGTGTCACAAAAGTACTAATCCATTCTGCGAGGTATTTAATATCTTCATTAACTCCATAAAATTTAGAATCAGGAATATCATCACTCACTTTCCTTGAAAAACCTGTATTTACCGGATCAACATAAACTATATCGGCAACATCCAAAATCGAATTTGGATTATCACGCAAACCATAAGGTTCAACAGGATATCCTTCATCAGTTATATTTAAAATTCTTGGCCCGGTATATCCTATTTCCATCCATACAGATGGTGTTCCCGGGCCGCCATTAAAAGATATCACCAAGGGGCGCGATGCCCGGTCTTTCACATCACTTCTTTCATAATAAGTGTAAAAAACGGAGGCTATTGGTTTTCCATTTTCATCCCAAACCGGCAGTGTACCTGCTTTTGCAGTATATGGAACTACCTGACCTTTTATAGTAATTGTATTTTTAGTAGTAACTGATGAATCTACAATTACCATTGGGTTTTGGTCATGATTGTCAGTCTTCACAGATTCTTTATTTGCTGATGGTTTTCTCTGGGCAATCAATTGCACATTCAAACAGGAAAAAACTAATATCCCAATAAATATTTTTTTCATAAACTCTTTATTTTAATTTTAAAAAGATGCCAAACAATTTTTATAAAATAACAAACTAATTTTTAATTGCGAGACTCTTGTTTTTAAAATTTGATGAAAGGCAAGCATAAAATTAATTTTTACAAATATGAAAAATGATCAGAAAAACTTATACAGTAAACAAACAAAAATTAAAGATTCTTATTCGTTGTAAAGTAACCTCAGATAATTGATAATATCTCTTCAATCATAGTTCTCTCATTGCTTAACCTTGGCACTTTGTGCTGACCGCCTAACTTGCCTTTACTCTTCAGCCATTTATTAAAAATTCCTTTTTCCAAGGAATGAACAATCGGTTCGCGCAGTGCGATATTTTTATACCTCTTTGCTTCATAATCGCTGTTAACCGATTTCAATGCTTCATCAAGTTGAGAAGCAAATTCCCTGAGATCTGCAGGTGGTGTTTCAAATTCTATCAGCCATTCGTGCGCTCCATTATTTTTTTCGCTGAAGAAAACCGGAGCGGCAGTATAATCTGTAACTATGGCATTGGTTTTAGCAGATGCCATCGCAATAGCCTGATCTGCATTATCTATAATTACTTCTTCGCCAAAAGCATTCATAAAGTGTTTTAATCTTCCTGTTACTTTTATTTTAAATGGTTTCAAAGAAGTAAATTGAATGGTATCACCCAAAAGATAGCGCCAAAGGCCGCCATTGGTGCTGATCACTAATGCATAGTTTTTGTAAAGTTCCACTTCTTTAAGGCCTATTGTTTTTGCATTTGATTTTTTATATTCTTCTACCGGTAAAAATTCATAAAAAATACCATGATCTGTAAACAGTAACAATCCATCATCATTGGGCATATTTTGCGCAGCAAAAAAACCCTCGCTTGCATTATACATTTCAAGGTAATTAATCGGTGCCCCTATTAAATTATTTATTTGATCACGATAAGGCGTAAACGAAACTCCGCCATGCATATACAATTCCAAATTAGGCCATACTTCTTTCAAAGTTTCTTTTCCTGAAATTTCAAGAATTCGCTTTATCAGAATAATGGTCCATGTAGGTACTCCTGCAAGTGAAGTTACATTCTCATGAATAGTGCTTCTGGCAAGTTGTTCTATTTTACTTTCCCATTCATCAAGCAAAGCAATACTCAATTCAGGAGTCCTTATCCAATGACCCCAGAAAGGGGTATTCTGCATCAGTACCGCACTCAGGTCTCCATATTGAATATCTTCATCAATGTTATGAACCTGGTGACTGCCACCCACTACAAGGCTTTTACCTGTAAGCAAATCACTATCAGGAAAATTTTTATAATAATTAGTGAGTACATCTTTGGAGGCTTTGAAATGAATATCTTTCAAACTTTCTTCACTGATAGGAATAAATTTACTTTTATCTGATGTAGTACCACTGCTTTTTGCAAACCAATAAATAGGCGTATTCCACAAAATATTTTCTTCCCCCGCCATCATGCGATTAATATAAGGCTTCAGATCATCATACTCATGAATTGGAATGCGGTTCTTAAAATCCCTGACTGTAAAGAGCCTCGAAAATTTGTATTTTCTCCCAAACTCTGTATATTGCGCCTGTGTTACCAAATGTTGTAATACATTCCGCTGCGCAGATACAGGAAAACTGATCCAGTTCTGAACACCCCAAAAGCGCATTCTTGCTAAACGTGATATGACAGGACTAAGGAGTTTCAATTTGATTTGGATATTCGTTATTCCGTTAATGGTTTACTCATTATTGAATGCTCAATGATTAATACTCAATGTTCAAAACTCACCGTTTATTACTCACTTAAAAACATCTGAATGCAAATAATCTTTTCTTTTTAATTCAAAATTTCTCCCAAGATACAGGCGACGCACCTGTTCGTCCTTTGCTAATTCTTCAGCGGAGCCTTCAATAAATATACTTCCTTCAATCAACAGATATGCTCTGTCACAAATAGAAAGAGTTTCATTTACATTATGGTCTGTGATTAAAATCCCAATATTTTTATAACGTAATTTGGTAACTATAGATTGAATATCTTCTACAGCTATCGGGTCAATACCGGCAAAGGGTTCATCCAATAAAATAAATTTTGGATCCACAGCAAGCGCCCGGGCTATTTCGGTTCTTCTCCTTTCACCACCACTCAATACATCGCCGTTGCTTTTACGAACATGATCAAGATTGAATTCAGAAATTAAAATCTCTAATTTCTCTTTTTGGTCTTTTTTGGAGAGTTTGGTCATTTCGAGTACTGCAGCAATATTATCTTCAACGGTAAGTTTCCGGAATACACTGGCTTCCTGTGGTAAATATCCCAATCCCATTTTTGCTCTTTTAAACATAGGAAGTTTGGTAATATTCAGGTCATTCAAAAAAACATTACCCTCATCAGGCTTTACCAGCCCTACCATTTGATAAAATGAAGTGGTTTTACCCGCTCCATTCGGCCCAAGCAATCCTACAATTTCACCCTGGCTTACATGGAATGAAACTTTATTATTAACTGTGCGCTTACCATATTTTTTTGTAAGCTCTTTTGCAAAAATAGTCTGATTCAAAAAATATTTTTTATAAAAATACATGAATGAAAATAAATAGAGGCATAGTTCACTTCTTTTAGCATTTTATACTATATAATTCGTTTATTATGAAAAACAGAAAGAATCAATTCTTTTAAAAAAAATGAAAATTTCTGTATTTTCTTTTACAGGAACGCTATCCTTAGATATTTCCCTCTTAACAAATAGAATACGGAAATCGCTATTATTTGCCTGCCTACCGGCAGGTTGGTTTGTTTACTATAATTTATTCTATCCAGTGATTGAAATAAAATGTCATAAAAATTTTTAAACAAAATTTTCAGTGTTAATATTTACTTTATGTAAAAAAATATTTTAAAAGATTTTGATTTTAGATTAGTAAATTTAAACCTCTTCAAATAAAGAAGTTTTGCTTCAATTTATTTCAAATCCGTTTTTATAATGAAAATATTATTCCACATTGTTTTTTAAAAATTACTTTTTCAGATTTTTCTTATTTCCTGCATTATTATTATTTCCGGGTTTTACATACGCGCAGGATACTTCCTTATTGAATAATCAGGATACTACATCTTTGCATGTAGGCATTGCGGGTTCTGCACCATTTATTATTCACAGGGATAACAACACAGATGGTATTTCATTAGAAATATGGCAATCTGTAGCCGCAGAAGCAGGATGGCATTATACTCTGCAAAGTTTCGAAACGGTAGATGAAGCGCTGCAAAATTTGAAAAACGGGAAAATAGATGTTGTTGTCGGGCCTATTAGTATTACTTCCGAACGGGCCAAAATGGTCAGGTTTACTCAACCTTATTACCAATCAAGTCTCTCTATTTTATCAAGATCAGCGCCACCAACTTTATGGGAAAGAATTGAACCGTTTTTTAGTAAAAAACTTTTGATAGCAATTTTTATTTTCATATTCATATTAGGGTGCGTGGGTACTTTACTTTGGCTGGCAGAAAGAAAAGAAAATCCCGAACAATTCCCTTCCGGATTTTCACGCGGTGTGGGCAATGGCATGTGGTGCGCTATAGTTACCATGTCCACCACAGGATATGGCGACATTGCTCCCCGTACTTTTGCGGGTAGAATTATTGCCGGTTCATGGATGGTAATTTCAATCATATTTGCAACATCTATGGTTGCAGGAATCGCCAGTACGCTTACTTTGACCGCCATGAACCATACTTTAATTTCAAATGCGGAAGACCTTAATCATAAAAATATTGCTGTAATGGATAATTCGCCGGCATCTAAATTTATTACCGAATATGGAGGTAAGAAAGTTATAATACAAAATATAAGCGATGGAGTGCAACTATTAAAAGAAAAGAAAGCAGATGCGTTGGTTTTTGACCGTCCTCAATTACTTTATTATCTTCAAAAACATCCTGAAAAAGATATGACCCTTTCACATTCTGAGTATGAAAAACAAGGATATGGTTTTGTCTTTCCTCTCCATTCAACCCTGGTGCATACTGCAAATATTTATTTACTGCATGATGCGGAAAGTGATAAAACAGAACGAATAATAGATCAATGGCTCGGCGAGGAAGAAGAATAAATGTTTTGAATAAAATCCGAAACTAAATCCCTAAAATCTCTTTCAGTTTCATATATCCCGTTTTACTTACCGGTATCTTTGCACCGGTAGTAAGCAATAATAAATGGCTGTCTTTTTCATAAGCGTCTATACGGGTTATGAGCTGAGTATTGGCAATATAGGAACGGTGAACGCGTACAAAATGAAACCGGCTTAAAGATTCTTCAAAAAAAATCATTGTGCGTTTCTTTAAAAATGTTCCGTCGTCTGTTACAATTTTTACATAATCGTCCGCAGCTTCGAGATAATGAATCTTGTTCACAGGAATTATTTTTATTTTATTTCCATCTTTTACTACCACCCTGTTCTGCTGGGCAGGAGATTGCGCCGCAGTTTCCACAACAGGTTGAGAAGGCGGAGTATCGGTGTGTTGAATATATTTTTGAATCGCTTTATCAAATCGTTCTTTGCTAAAAGGCTTTAATAAATAATCCACTGCATTTGATTCAAAAGCCTTGATGGCAAATTCGTCGAAGGCCGTAGTGAAGATAACAGCGGGCGGGGTTTCTATCAATTCCAGCATTTCAAAACCATTTATTTTCGGCATCTGTATATCCAGGAAAATAAGATCGGGCTGATATTGTTGTATTGCTTTTATTCCTTCAAAACCATCATTACATTCGGATACTAAAGTTGCATCCGGATAAGGTTTTAAATATTCTTTTACAATTCCTCTTGCCAG
>DASSHD010000672.1:0-11193 GCA_035693085.1 Hanamia sp.
ATCCTTAAAAGATTGCAGCACATTATTCATATCTACACGCCAAGTAAGCCTGGTAGCCTTTTTCAAATATTCACCAGCAGGAACTTTTGTTGAATCAACAAACTGATCGCCAAATTTTATGACCGGTGATTCATAGTTTCCGGCCCCACCGGCACAAATAACCCCATTATCTTTTCCCGAAGGTGCCGCATTGTCGGCGCCATTGATGCTGAATTTAAATTTAACTTCCGGGCTTACATATTCATTACCCGGACTTACATAATTGGAAACAATTTCAGTCCTTGAAATTGCTTTTGCAACAAAAAAATCCTGCACAACGCTATCCCTGTAAACGGAAAATTCTTTTGACTGATAAATGGCATTATTGTTATTCATCACTTTACAACTATTAAGAATTGTACCAATAATGAGTACAATGAAAATATTTTTATTCATGAAGGAAAATTAAAGATTAATGTATTTACAACGCTAATATTCTATTACAACCATATCCCAATATTGCAGGGAAGGTAATGTGAAATTTACAGAATCACCAGATTGAGTAAATTCAATATTTTGTGAAGAGCCAAAATTTAAATCCGGCGAAGCAAACCAGATTTTCTTAACTGTTTTATCAGTTTGAAAATTAAGAGCTACATTTTGAATGCTTTCTGGTGCGGGCTGCTCCCCATCGGCATCACGCCATTTTAAAGACGATGCGCTAGTAAAATTGATGAGATGAAGAATTTGTTCTTGTCCCATATCTTTTCCGATAACAGAGACCGATCCTGTTTCGGGTGGCCAATTATTTAACTTTATTTTCCCATCTGCAGAAACAAGATTTGGATTATTAAAAGTGCCTCCACCCCGCAAAAGATTTTGATAAGCCGTGAGAAAATCATAATAATTAATCATGGCTGATTTCAAATCATTATGCATCTTTAAATTATCATTTGGAAAATATTCTTTTCCGAGCATGTGCTCGCCTAATTCCAAATGTGCGCCTCCGAATGCGAATATTACTGCGTCAGTCATTAATACTCCGGGTGTACTAAAATAGCCGGGCTTTTCTGCAAGATTATAATCCATGTATGCCGTAAGCACCGTTTGCTTTGTATTTCCCGAAAATCTATTGTTATCCTGGATAATTCTTGCAAGGTCGCTATATCCTTCATTGGGCTCCCAAACTTCAGTATACATAAAATCAACAGGTGCTGTGGCAATTCCTTCCTGGCCATATTGATTTACGGAATTCATAACAAGACGCTTTGATGGAGAAAACTTTTTCATTGCTGCAAGGAAAGGATTGAATCCACCTGCAACATTAATTTTGTTACCAAAGTAATCATAAGTAGCTCCTAAATCTCCCAACTGGTCAACATGATAACCATCAAAACCATATACATCATACATATCCTTTGTCTTGCCGGCAATATATTGTTGCCACGAGGTATTGGCTGGATCTAACAAAAAAATTTTACTTTTAAACGGCGGCGGAAGATTAAGCACAACTTTAGATTGATGCTGCATGTCTTTATACATATACCATTGGTCAGACACACCATCAGCGGCTGCGTCATTTAATGCTCCGTAGCATAGATTATAAGACATCGCCTTCATATTACGGTCATGGGCGGAAGAAATATAATAATCAACAGTTGATTTATAAGAATCCCTGTTAGCAATATCTTTCCATTGTGATGCAGGGGCAGCAACAGTTCCGGCAAGTGGTTGATGATGATCATAATCCCAATCATAAAACTGTAAACCGTTTATATGAAGACGATTGAGATAATTCAAAACAGAATTCATATAGTTATTACTCAATTCGCCGTAGGCTGAAAGGAATCCATATCGGGGAAAATGAGACCAGTCTGAAGAAACATCAATCCCAATGCATCCGAATATTTTTTCTTTTCCATTTATATTTCCCGAAAGTTCCACCATATATCCTGAAAAATCGGTTGATGGAGCTGTCCAGGTCCATGAAGTTCCTGACAAATTTTGTTGATGAACTGTATTATTCAAAAATTTATAACTGATTTTTGTTTCAGGCGGTAATGCTTTATCTATTGTAAAAATTATTTTATCACCGGGCGAATACATGGCTTTGTCAGTAGTGATATAAACCATTCCTGAATCCTGCTGATTGATTAAACCAGTGTTGTCTTTTAAAGGTTTTTTCTGGCAACTCGTTGTGGAAACAATGGAGCACAGTAAACAGACAAATAAGGTATTTTTCAATTTTGAAATTTTCTTTAAAATCATGAACAACTGTTTAAAAAGATTACTGGTTTTGCTCGAAGCCGACAATCTTTATTTGGAATGACTATTATTGTTTTACAATTGAAATGGTTTCATACAACTGGTTCAAAGTAATTGTATAATTTCCGGCAACCGGAATGTACCATTTATAATCATCCGTATCATCAGGAGCCGTTCCATGTTTTACAAATTGCGCATTGGTATCGCTGATATCAGGATGATTTTTATAAGGTCTGAAAAAATCAGTGCCCCAATCGCCCGTTGCCACAGGAAATTTGAATTCGCCTACATTCAAATGGCCGCTGTACGTAAATACATTTGGATCGCTGGTAGCAGTCATTTCTGAAGGAGCGTCTATATTCCATCCGTTGGGTGTTGCATCGCCTACGATCCATAATTTTTTGTATGGTTGAAACGGAACAATATGGATTGACATATCTAAAAGATCGAGTGTGATCTTATAAGGGCCGGGATTAGTAATATTCCATTTTAAATCATCACCACCACTCTGAACTAATTGTACTCCAGTTTGTGACAGATCGGGATGGTTGGTTAATGGCATATAAAACGGAACACCGAAATCACCTGTAGCTGCAGTCGGAATTTTAAATTCTCCCGCGTTGAGTACCTGGTTGTATTTGAAAATGAAAGCATTATTTGGATTTCTGAACATCGAATCCGGTGTACTGATATTCCATCCTTTGGGGACTGCATCTCCTATGATCCATAATTTAGAATAGGGCGCTTGCGCTAATTTTTCTACTTTGATTGTTAGACCGATCAGGTTGACTGTTACTTTATAAACACTCGCTTCGTTAATGGTAAACTGATCATCCGGCTGGTCATCCGAGGTTCTATAAAACAGTTTAGAACTATCAGCGCCCATATTATAAGAAGGCAAAAAACTTCCTAACGTGGTGATAAATTTAAAACTCCCCGGTAAAAGGGTTCCCTGATAAATAAAGCCTCCCGGATTTAAAGGATCGGTTTCCAGTGCTTCGGATTTATTATTATCCCAGCCGGTAGGGGTAGCACCGCCAATAATATAAAGCGTTGAAGATACAGGCTGATAAGGAGTTACAGCGATTTCTTTTACATTCGAAATTTGTGGCTCTGAAGTAGATCCTGAAACATTTGCAATAATTCTTGCTTCAAAATTAGCAACTGTTCCGGGAGTAATGTTCCAGTGGTTTAATAAGCTGTCATTTAACTGGCCGGTTGTATAATTCAGATTATAAACTTGTTTGCCTAAATCTATTGAAATTGGTTTGGCGAAATTATCTCCTTTTTTATCTAATTGGAAAGTATAAGAAATAGCAGAATTGGATCCGTTATTGGTTCCGGTAGTCCAGTTAAAGGTGACTGCGGTATTGTTTTGATTTGCCTGGTTCAAAACAAGAACAGAATCAGTAGCGCTGATAGCCAAAGGTGCATTGACAGCTTCAGGAATAACTATCCCGGTTTTCTTACAGGCTAAAAAAAACAGGCCAGACACGAGGATAAATATTCCTTTGGCTAAAAATGATTTTGGTTTAGCAGACCGTAAATTAATATCGTTGAATTCCATATAAATTATTTTAAAATTTTTCAATTATTAATAGCCAGGATTTTGTGTAAGATTCGGATTAGCATCCCTTTCTACCTGAGGAATCGGTAATAGCAAAAATTTTTGTGTAGCATTTACTTTTCCAATTGAATGTAGAAAATCCAAACCATACTGTCCGTTTTGTACACGGATCAGATCAAACCATCTTTGTCCCTCAAATGCTAGTTCCATACGCCTTTCATGAAGGATAATTTTTCTCATCTCATCTTTTGAGACGTTGGCTTCTTTATCCGGCAATCCAGCGCGTTCGCGAACTTCATTCAAAGGAACAATCGCTGCCTCCATTTGTCCTGACTCGTTCAGCGCTTCGGCTTCCATTAGTAAAACATCTGCGTATCGCAATACCACAAAATCTGCAGGATTGGTATTGTAATCAGGAGAGATTGATTTAGGTACTAAAAATTTTCTCAAATTATATCCAGTACCTGAATAAGAAGCTTTATAATCTTTGCCGTCAAAAGCAGGGCCTCCTTCATATAAAATGGTTGCATCTTTTCTTAAATCGCCTGCTTCATAAGAATCTACAAATTCCTGTGTAGGCTGATCCCATCCATAAGCACCGCCAACAAAATCTGAATTACGTGGACCGGTAAAAGTGCTTGTCCAGGATGCCTGGTTGAAGTCATCGAAAAAATTATAAGTAGTAGCGCCGCTGTATTGTACTTCAAAAAGCGATTCTATCGTATTTTTATTGACGGCCGAAAAATTGTCGGCATAATTTGGATTTAATTTATAACCCAAAGCAGTTACCTGCTTACAGAGATCTATTGTTTTTTCATAATTACCTAAAGTCAGATACACTTTTGCCAAGAGCCCTGTGGCGGCACCTTTAGACGCGCGACCCACATCTGCGCCGGAATAATCTTCCCGCGGAGGAAGCATGGTCATTGCATCATTGAGGTCGCTAATAATCTGATCATAAACCTTATCTTTTGATGTGCGTGCCGGTTTCAAATCATCACCTGCATTTTGTGGTACTGTGATTAATGGAACATCGCCGAAAAAGCGAACTAAAATAAAATAATACAAGCCCCTGAGAAAATGAGCTTCACCCAAAATCCTGGTTTTCAGATTATCGTCCATTTTAATTGCAGGAACTTTTTGCAGAACAATATTGCATGCTAAAATCCCCGGAGCAGGCCCTCTGTAAAGATCGAGTACACCTGCATTATCTGTCGTTGTTACAAAGTTGGCTTCATCTTTTGTTTCTATTCCATCTGTACCTCCGCCTGCACCAACTTCACTGTTTCCGGCCATTATATCCGTTGTCCACATACGCAGATTATATAATTTGGGTCGTTGTAATGGTTGATATGCTGCATTGATAGCAGCAAGAGCATCATCTGCCGTTTTGTAAAAATTAGAGGTATTTACAGAATCAAGCGGCGCTTTTTCCAAAAAAGATTTGGAGCATCCACCTGCAACAATTGCTGTTATTAAAAAAATAAAAAATAATTTATTCGATTTCATATCTGTCAGTATTTATAAAGTAATATTTAATCCGAGACTAAGAACACGGGTTACAGGATAAACATTATAATCCACGCCGTTATAAGGAACTTCAGGATCAAACCCTGAATATTTTGTAAATGTCAAAAGGTTTTGCGCGGAAACATAGATCCTAATCTGTTGAATTTTATACCTCGATAGTAAAGTGTTTGGTAATGTATAACCTAAGGTTACATTTTTAATTCTTAGATAAGATCCATCTTCTAAAAACCTTGATGAAATTCTTGAATTGTTATTTGGATCGTTAAAGATGGCGCGTGGCATTGTGTTGCTCGTGCCTTCACCTTCCCATCGGCCTAATACACTCTGTGTCTGGTTTTGCGCTACTGCCATGCTTTCCTGGAATACATTATTGGCATTGAAAATATCATTCCCCTGAACGCCTTGTAAAAAAATACTTAGGTCAAATCCGCTATAACTAAAATCATTGGTCATAGCATAAATGAACTGTGGGTTGGGACTTCCAAGAATAGTCCGGTCGCCATCATTGATTACGCCATCGTTATTTAAATCCCTGAAACGAACATCGCCCGGCGAGGTACGATTATAAGGATCTGCCCCCGGAACCTGGACAGAAGCCTGGTCCACTTCTTTTTGATTCTGAAAAATACCATCCATAACATATCCATAAAATGCATTGATTGGATAACCGACGGTATTTGTTGCTAATGTTCCGTTTAATCCAATTCCGCTTCCGATATACATCGGCGTATTTTGGTAAAGTGAAACCACTTTGTTTTTATTAAATGAAATATTCAAACTGGTATTCCACTTGAACTTGCCAACAAAGTTTTTGGAAGAAAGCGCGATTTCTATCCCTTTGTTTTGCACTTTTCCCGTGTTGATATAAGGAACCACAATATCAGAATAACCTGTAGAAATTGGCACAGGCATCGGAACCAGCATTTTAGAAGTATTTTTCAAATAAGCATCAATGGTAAAAGAGATTCTGTGTTGAAACAAAGTAGCATCCAATCCGATGTTAGATTGTTCTACTGATTCCCATTGTACATTCGGATTGGCCATAACCATAGCTATCTCCGCAGGGACTACATTTCCATTAAAAACATAAATTGCAGAAGTGAGAGAGGAGGCGAAAGAATAATTACCAATATTCTGATTTCCCGTAACGCCGTATCCGGCGCGGATCTTCAGATCATTAATAAATGAAACATTTTGTAAAAACTTTTCATTCGAGATTCTCCAGGCTACAGAAGCGGAAGGAAAAGTACCCCATTTATTATTTTGACCAAACCTTGATGAGCCATCTCTTCTTATAGTACCAGTAAACAAATATTTATTGGCATATTCATAATTGATTCTTCCGAAATAAGAAGCCAGCGCCCATTCATAACCTGTGCCATTCACATTAGGATTGAGCGTTCCATTGTTCAATTGCTGTGTAACATCGCTCGCAAATCCCTGCACATTTCCTGATATCCAGTTGGTCTTATTTTGTTGGGCATTTGTTCCCAGCATTGCAGTTAAATGATGAACATTGTTGAAGTTTACATCGTAAGTGAAATAATTATCCCAGTTGAGTGTTATACTTTTATTGTATTGTTCGGATAAATAAGAACTGGGTTGAGGAATAGGTTCATAATTATACTTTGGTGACCAAGTCCTGTTATCCCAAAATTGCGCCTGGATGCCTCCACTACTTTTAAAAGTAAGTCCTTTTGCAAAGGTAACTTCTGCAAAAAGAGATCCTAAAATGTTATAGCCTTTGGTATTGTTTTGTACCAATGTGGCCAGGGCAACGGGGTTGGTAACATCTCCCACCCACTGCGGCTGACCCACAGGCCCGGCATAGGTACCATCGGGATTGTACACCGGGAGTGTAGGGTTAGCCGCCATGGTATTACGAATGTCGTAAGAGCCACTTGGTTTTTCATCATGGTTTAAAGTAAGTGTGTTTCCAAACTTTAACCAGTTTAATACTTTCGCATTACTGTTGAATTGAATCGCATATCTTTTATAACCGGTATTAATAACAATTCCTTCCTGGTTTAAATAACTTCCGGAAACATAATAGTTGGCTTTATCATTTCCACCGGAGTATGAAAGAAAATAACTTTGAATAGGTGCACTTCTAAACATTTCATTTAACCAGTCAGTTCCTTTTCCAAGAGTATCGGAGTTAGCATAACTGGGATAAGTAGGTTGATTGTTATTTTTTAGCATTTCATTATTCAGCAAAGCAAATTGAGAAGCATCCAGCATTTTTACCATATTGGTCGCTTTTTGTGTACCAACAAATGCATTAAATGATAAATGATTTTGACCGTTGACTCCTTTTTTGGTAGTAATCATAACCACACCGTTCGCTCCACGCGATCCATAAATTGCAGAAGCAGATGCATCTTTCAGAATATCAATGCTGGCAATATCATCTGGATTAATTGTATTTAAAGGAATATCAGTTGGAACACCGTCAATTACTAAAAGCGGATCGCTGTTATTTACAGTTCCAATCCCACGGACTCTGATAGTAACATTACTCCCCGGTGCGCCTGCTGATACAACCTGCACGCCTGACGCTTTTCCTTCAATTGCCTGTCCCACATCAGGAACCGGCAAGGAAGCTATATCACTGCTTTTAATAGAAGAAATGGATCCGGTTAAATCAGATTTTTTTTGCGTACCATAACCAACTACCACTATAGAATCCAAAGAACTTATATTTCTTTGAAGTACAATATTGATTTCGGTTTGTGAGCCTACTTTTATTTGTTTTGAAACAAAACCGACAAAACTTATTTCTATTACAGAATTTTCTGAAGCTACGCTCAGTTGGAAATTTCCATCTGCGTTAGTAACCGAACTATTGCCTGTTCCTCTCTCATTTATAGTAACGCCCTGAAGTGGTTGCCCGCTTTCATCCGTTACTCTTCCGGAAATAATTATAGACCGGACAACCGGATAATGAAATCCTGGTTTTATTAGTTCCGGCTTTACCGAAGCAGAACTACTGATAGGAAAAATAATTGATACAAGAATAGTAGCCGCAATAGTTTTTATTATGGACACCCGGCATCTTTTTTTGTAAGAGTAATTACTCATAGCATTTGATTTAAAGGAACTGAAAACTGATAAAAGTTTTTATAAAAAATGATTTTTCAAATGTAACCAGCATAATCTAAGGATAATAATCAGTCGTTCTCAATTTATAATCAAAATGTATCAATGTTCAGAATATATTTGGACATCCTTTCTCTATAAAATAACTTTAGAAATTAAAGAATTTTCATTTTCTGAACTGTGTTATTTAATAAACATCGCTTTTTGAAAACAATTTTTAGCCTGATACTTTTTATACTTTTTTCAGGGATTTGTTTTGCCCAAAATGATACCTATTATTTTAAAAACTACCAGGTCCAAAATGGGCTATCCAGCAACACGATCACTACTATTTTACAGGATAGAAAGGGATTTATATGGATCGGTACCCGAAATGGTCTGAATCGTTTTGATGGCAATACTTTCAAAGTGTTTCACAATGTTTTATCCGATGCACAAAGCCTCGGAAGCAATTCCATCTTTAGTTTATTTGAAGATGAAAAAGAACAATTATGGATAGGAACCTATAGTGGCATTTATCTATACGATCCGCTACAGGAAAGCTTTAGCGCCTTCAAATTAATTCCACCAGGCGAAGTTCGTTTCATTGCGGGGGACAAAGAACATAACATCTGGATCATCTCTAATCTGACGCTTTATAAATACAACCAACTTACTTCTAAAATTACTTCTTATAAATTAGAAAAAGATCATACAATTGCCTTGCATATTTCTGAAGCAGGTGACATCTGGACGGCAACTGCTGATGGATTTGTAAAACATTATAATGCTAAAACAGGCAGCTTCGTTAACTACAATATTAACCAGTTTGATAATGAAAATAAATTACCCCCTATTGAAGATCTCTATCCGATTGGTGATTCCGCTTTATTGATCGGGTGCATGAATAAAGTGCTTTTGTTCAATTACAAAACTTCTGCGCTCAAAAATATTTTTAAAAATAATCCTGCTACCAACGATGTTCACGTTCACAAAATATTCAGGAAATCAGGAGATGAATACTGGCTGGGAACAGAAAACGGGATTTATATTTTCAATATCAAAACATTCCAAACCAAAATCGTTTCAAAGGATTACAGTAATCCCTATTCGATAAGTGATAATGTGGTTTCGGCAATTTCACGAGACAAAGAAGGTGGAATATGGATCGGCACTTTTTTTGGTGGCGTTAATTATTATTCTAAACAATACAACGAATTTAAAAAGTATTTCCCCGAACCGAATAAAACAAGTATAAGTGGAAATATTGTTCACGAAATATGCAAAGATAAATTTGGCCAACTATGGGTAGGCACTGAAGATGCCGGGCTAAACCGAATCAATCTGAAGACTGGAACCATAACCCAATTCAAAGCTGACAATAAGAAAGGAAGTATTTCTTATCATAATATTCACGGTATCGTGGCCGATGGTAATGAATTATGGATCGGCACTTATGAACACGGACTTGATGTAATGGACCTTAGAACCGATAAAGTTATCAGGCATTATAATGCATCCAACAAACCCCATTCGCTGGCAAGTAATTTTATTATTTCACTTTACAAAACCCATGCTGGTGACATACTAGCCGGAACATGGAACGGGCTTTTTAAATATAACAGGAGGGAAAATAATTTTACAGCAATGCCTTTCTTCAATAGTCATATACAATGCATCCATGAAGATGAAAACGGCACTTTATGGGTAGGCACTTATGGCGACGGCGTTTATTATCTGAATGATAAAAAAAATATAAAAGGAAGAATGGAATACCGCCCCGGAATTACCAACGGGCTCATCAATAATTACGTAAACAATCTATTTGAAGATAAGAATAAAAACTTTTGGTTTTGTACAGAACGCGGTTTGTCATTTTACAATTCAAAAAATAAAAAAATAAAAAATTATACTATTGAAGATGGCTTGCCCGATAACCAGATATTCCGCATAATGCAAGACGATTCCGGGAAATTCTGGATCTCAACGGCGAAAGGACTTAGCAGGTTTGATCCTTTGACGAAAGAATTTAATAATTACCATAGCGCCAATGGGCTGCCAACGGAACAATTCAATTATAATTCTTCCTTTAAAAATGATGATGGCACTCTTTTTTTTGGAACCGTAAAAGGAATGATCAGTTTTAATCCCAAAGATTTTGTAAAAAATACTTATATACCGCCGGTTTATATCACCGGTCTGCAAATCAACAATGACGAAGCTGTTATTGGAAATGAAAAAACGGGGCTTCATAAATCCTTAACCTATACAAAGGAAATCACTCTGCCTTATAATAGTTCAAACATCAGCCTCGACGTAGCTGCGTTAAGCTACATTATTCCCGAGATGAATGAGTACGCTTATCAAATGGAAGGAATAGACAAAGGCTGGACGATTTTAAAGAAAAACCGGAAGATATTTTATACTAAATTACCCCCTGGCAAATATACTTTTAGAGTTAAAGGATCTAATAGCGATGGAGTATGGAATAATAAAGAAACTGTCTTAAATTTAGACATCCTGGCTCCTTTGTGGGATACCGGATGGGCTTATCTTTTATATACCTTAATAGCAATAGCTATCATATTCACGATAATCCGATATTATCATCTGGCCATAACAGAAAAGAATAAGCGTCGAATAGAATCTATAAAGATCAACACAGAACGGGAAATTTATAACGCTAAAATTAATTTCTTTACCAATGTGGCACATGAAATAAGAACTCCGCTGACATTGATAAAGATGCCTTTGGATAAATTATTAAACAGCTA
>DASSHD010000673.1:0-5678 GCA_035693085.1 Hanamia sp.
TGAGGTTGAATTTGAGAGAGGGCATATTTTGTTTCTTTGGTAATTAACAAAATTGCCCCTCTTTTCTAATTTAACAATTCACGGTTTTGCCCCTTGCAAAGTATAAGTAATATTCTCAAATATTCCGAAAAACACAATATCGATTTAATAGTGATGGGTACACAGGGAGCAAGCGGTTTAAAAAAAATAACGATAGGTAGCAATGCTTCCAAAGTAATGGAAAAATCAAATATTCCTGTACTTTTAATTCCTGAAAAATTCCAATGGAAATTGCCTGAAAACATAGTTTTTACCACTGCCTTTAAAAGAACGGACAGAAACGCATTAAGCTTTGCGTTTGAATTTATAAGGCTTTATGGCGCATTGGTTACTTTTGTTAACCTGGAGAAACCAAATGAGCAAAATTATTCTGAGGAGGGAGAAAACTTTGAAACTTATGCATTTAGTTTGCAAAGAGAATATTCTGGTTCGAAAATTCAATTCCGGCGATTGAAAACAAAGTCCATAGCGAATACAATGGAAACCCTGCATGATGAAATACCTTACGATATGTTGATAATGGCCCGGGGAAAATTGAGTTTTTTAGATCGTTTTTTTCAAAAAAGTTTTACTAAAGAAATGGCGTGTATTACTACACAGCCATTATTAGTGATTCCACAGAGATGAAGTGCGGCTTGTAGAAAAATCGTTTTTATCAGTGAATCCGAATGTCGTGTTTTAACTTCAAATTTTTTTACAAACGTCAGTGAAATATAAGTATGAACTGGTTTTTTTTACAGAAATTTTTATAGAAAGAAAGCCATGATTTCCCAATTTATTGCTCATTTTTAAAATTAAAAATTATGAAAAAAAGTTTGTTTACTGTTTTATGTGCTTCTATTTTATTTTCCTGTACCCAGGGCACAAATAATTCCGGACCACACAGTAAAGATAACCATTCCACCGTTGCTGATACAAGCCTGACTCTTAATAATGGCGCTAAGTGGAAGGCAGATTCTATAACCAATCATAATGTGATACGTCTAAAAGTTACTGCAAATATGTTCAGGGTAAAACCTTATCCGGAGTTGGATACCTACCAGCTATTAGGCAGCGATTTAGCCAATGATGCGGATACAATGCTACAGCAATGCAGAATGAAAGGTGCCGATCATGAAGCTTTACATAAATGGTTGGGGCCGATTATAAATCAATCTGGCCGGCTGAAAAATGTAACCGATACTGCCGAAGGAAGAAAAATTTTTGATTTCATCGACCGGCGCATAAATGAATACCAGCAATATTTTGAATGAATCTGTTCTTAAATGCGCATTTCAGGACTTGGAAACTTTTTATAGTTGAAGTAAGTTAAAAATCTGGTGTTTAAAATCATCCATAGGCGTGACCTATGTCATTCTTTACTCATAAATGGCTGTTTACATTTGTTGCTACTAAAGCGGACTTTATTGTAAACAGACCTTCATTCAAAATAAAAAATATGAAACTTCAAATCAACAAAGAAACCAGGATAAGGGATGTACAAAAGAAATTTACAGAAGTATATCCTTTTTTAAAAATCGAATTTTATAAAAAGCCACATGCTGAAAAAAAATTATCTTCAATCAGTGATAGAATATCTTCTGAAGAAGTTTTAAGTAAAGTGGGCAATTTTACAAAATTCGAAAATATCAATTTAAACAAGCGGCGCACCGTGGCCGAGTTTGAGAGTGAATTTTATAAAAAAACAGGTGTTGCAATTCAGGTATCACGCCGTGCCGGTAATATTTGGATCGAAACTTCTATTACTGACGACAGGACACTTGGAATGCAAAATAAACAAGGGAAGATAGCAAGTTCAACAAACGTTGACTTTCTTATGGAAGAAGATATTGGAAGTTGAAAAAGAAATATCAATATCAAATTCAAATTTACAGCAGGCAAAGAAATAGTTACAATTTCTGTTTACTTCTTTATGACAGCAAACATTTTATCTTTTGTCTTTAATTATTTTTACAAACCAGGCAAGCCAGTTAACTTTATCAAAGAATAAAAACCATGTTTGAAACATTAACCAGGAAGGAAATAATAGAGATAATCTCTCATAATGTATTGGGAAGATTGGGTTGCCATGCTGATGGTAAAACTTACGTAGTTCCTATAAGTTACGCTTATGACAATAATTACATTTATGCGCGCACTTTTGAAGGAATGAAAATATCAATGATGAGAAAAAATCCTGACGTTTGTTTCCAGGTGGATAAAATTAAAATGGAAGGAATGGCCGAATGGGAATCAGTAATTATATGGGGAACTTTTGAGGAACTTACGGATGCAAAAGACAGAAAAAAGGCATTAAAGATTTTGCTGTCACGGATACTGCCTGATGTAGCGAGCGAAACAGTAATGTTTACTCCTGAATGGCCTTTCCCCACCAATAATCTTGACGCGATTGAGGGTATTGTTTTTAGAATACATATTAAAGAAATGACGGGTCGCCGTGAAAAATTAGATACTGAAAAGTACCGGCGCTAAAAATATCTAAAAAATTGATACTTTATAGGTTTTGACAGGTGATACAGCAGGCGAACTTTTTTTAAGATTTTTTATTTTGTCTTTTGATGTAAGCACCTGTCAAATTTCTTTTGCAGATTTGTATTTAAAAATGAAATACAAAAGACATCAATAATCCAATTATAATCAAAATACCAAACCCCGTGATCAATGGTTTCCGGATAAATTTATTACTAAAGGAAATGCCATATATCATTTTAAGTAAATTATTACTGGTGACAGCATTAATCACTGCTATTGCAATTACAGCATTTTCAATATTCCATTTGCTTTGAAACAGGTTTAAGATAAAAGGATCAATATCTGTGACACCTACAATAAAGGAAAATAAATTAATTCCTCCGGCACCATAATTTTTAGCTACTAACTCCGTAATAATTGCAAAAAAAACGAAAAGGATTGCAAAAATTAATGCTGTTTTAAATTCAAGCGGGTTATTATTTGTGGGGGGTAGTTTAGTCTTTGTCTGTTTTTCATTGTTATGAAACTTCAAAAAGTAAAGTGCAATGAGTGACGATACTGCTATGAATACGGCAAATGAAGGGGCTAGTTGGAACGCGATATTTTTATTAAAGAAAAGGGCAAGCAAAAATAATCGTACATACATCATTGTAGTGGCGAGAATAATAGCCGCTGCCACCTTACTATTTCCAGGCAGGTCTTTGCTTTTTTTTGCAAGGATAATTGTAGTGGCAGTGCTACTGTAAAGGCCTCCTAATATTCCGGTAAGAATGATTCCTGAATTGGGGAATACGAATTTTTTTAGCAGGTAACTAAAATACGAAATACCTGATACCACGACTATTGCCAACCAGAATTTATAGGGAGAAAAATTTAGGTTTTCGGATATAATCTTATCAGGAAGCAAAGGAAGAATCACCCCGGCAAGTACCAGGAATTTTGCAAGAGTAATAAATTCATTATTGTCAAATTTTTCTGAAACCTGAAAAAGCGTTTCTTTTAATTCTGTTATGATGAGTATGGATATTACAATTAAAAGTACCATCCAGTTTGGTTGTGTATAGACTAATGGTGCAAGACAATAAGTGATTAATGCAATGACGAGAGAAGTGATACCGAATTTTTTCTGGATATTTATTTTCTGGAAATAATAGATTGACAGTAATAAAGTAATGGCGAGTCCTCCACCGAGAAATGGGGCCAGGGTTTGTGGGTTAATAATGTAAAGTATAAATCCTAAAATACCTATAAGTGTAAAAGTTCTATCGGTTCCATACCTGCTTTCAAACTCTTCTTTGATATAATGGCGTCTCTGATCTAGCCCGATGAGCAATGAAAATAAAGCAACAAGGAAAAACTTTATAACCGTTGAAGGGATAAGATGGAGTATTTCTTTTTCCATTTTTATAGAGGTTGTACAAGTAGGTTTAAAAATTTAATTCAAAGTATTCTGCTCTAATGATCCAGTTGTTTTTTCAAAACAATGTTAAGTTGGTTGGGATGAAACCATAAACTAATTTTCGTTTAATAGGAAGGAAAGAAAAAATTACTCCTGATTTCCTTTTATTATTTAGTATCTTTCTCAAGATCATTATAGTCGTCACCACCGAGGCTATATTAATTATTTTCTTCATCTTCTTCTCCAATTTTCTCTTCTGCGCCATCCAATTCAGATCCCGGAACATAAAGGTGAATCATCGGATTAACCAATTCATCATCTTCCTCAAAATGTTCTTCTTTTTCCTGGCTGTAAATATCATCTTCCTTTTTGTAAACGGGTATGGGGAATTTTCTATCGCGGCTGATGACAACTTTTAATTTTTATGATTTTTATTTTAATTCGTTTTTACTAATAATATTGTTTTCAAAGCAATCAAGATTATAGAAAGTAGTCTTTGCAATATTTTCGAGTGCCGTATCAGTAAGAAATGCCTGGTGGCTGGTGATGATCACATTTCTGAAAGACATCAACCTTGCAATCATATCATCCTGCAAAATATCTTCTGAATGATCTTCAAAAAATAATTCTTCCTCTTCTTCATAAACATCAATACCGAGTGAACCTATCTGCCCCGATTTCAGTCCTTCGATCACCTCTTTTGTGTTGATAAGCAGCCCGCGGCTGGTATTGATCAGCATCACTCCCCTTTTCATTAAAGCAATGCTTTGATTATTGATAAGGTATTTAGTTTGTTCAGTCAACGGTACATGGAGTGTTATGATATCTGCTTTGCTAAAAAGGGTTTTCAAATCGGTGTAGATTACTTCGTATTTATTTTTTAATTCCTCACTTTCAAGGGCATCATTTGCCAGAATTTTACAACCAAAGCCATGCAATATTTTGGCTGCCACTTTTCCTATTTTTCCAGTCCCAATAATTCCGGCTGTTTTCCCGTTCATATCAAATCCAACTAATCCATCCAAAGAAAAGTTCAGGTCCATCACACGTTGATGAGCTCTGATAATTTTCCTGTTAAGCGCCATCATCAATGTTATTGCATGTTCGGCCACAGCATAAGGTGAATAGTCGGGAATCCTTGCTACCTGAATACCAAGTTTTTTGCAGGCCGCAAGATCCACATGATTATACCCGGCAGAACGCAATACCAGGTAACGAATTCCTTGTTGATTCAAAGCCTCCAGTACTTTTGCTGAACCATCATCTTCTACAAAAATACAAGCAGCCTGGCAGCCTGTTGCAAGATAAACCGTATCTGTATTTAGTCGGGTTTCAAAAAATTTCAGTTCATGTTTTGAATTGCCGGGAACAGAAAAATATTCTTTTTCAAATTTATGAAAACTGTAAACTGCTACTTTCATCTTTTCTTTTTTTAGGATCTTCTTTTTCCGCTTTATAAATGTTTTCAATTCCTCTGATCAATGCATCCGGATTAAAAGAAATACTATCAATCCCGTTTTCCACAAGGAATGCTGCAAATTCAGGATAATCGCTGGGTGCCTGCCCGCAGAGGCCAGTATGTGTTTTTGTTCTTTTAGCTTTCATTAATGTCATTGTAATCAGATCCATAACAGCCGGATCAAAAGGGCTGAATATATTGCTCAGTAATTTTGAATCCCGGTCCAGGCCTAAGGTCAATTGAGTCAGATCGTTGGATCCGATAGAAAATCCATCAAAAAGTTTTGCGAAATCTTCAGCCCGTAAAGCA
>DASSHD010000674.1:0-2315 GCA_035693085.1 Hanamia sp.
AGGCGACACCTCAAATATTTTACCATCCACAATGGCTACATCCATCTTTGAATCTATATTATTCTTCGGGTCAATCACATGACCTCCCTTTAATAAAATATCAATTGCCTGAGCCTGGAGAACATCCGTATGCAAAAAGAACGATAAAAGAAACACAATAGATGAAATTAAATACTTAACCATTACATTAATTTTTGAAATGAATAATTGAATTAATAGTTTAACAATTGATTAATTGGATTTTTTCAACATGAATTTCTATCCTAACCTCACTTTTTTTCGACAGGAACTAACCTTACAATAAGTCCAGTGTCTTCCGTCATCACATATAAAAAATTATCGGAACCATATTTTACATCTCTTACTCTTCCAATGTTTTCAAGAAGTTCCTCAGAATGAATAAAAACATTATGCTTTATAACTGCGCGATACAAAAAGGGTCCACTCTTACGTAATGCACCGATAAATAAATCACCGTTCCAGCCAGGATACCGATTACCATAAACAAAACATAAATCAGAGGGTGCAATTGTCATGTGGTGAATAGGTGCTTCTATGTCTGCACGAAGAGAATCTTTGGATATGATTTTACCACTATACTCCAGGCTAAAAGTAACCTCTGGCCATCCATAGTTCTTGCCGGATTTAATAATATTAATCTCATCCCCTCCCAACTCTCCAAATTCAGTGGACCAAAGTTCATTGGTTTTAGGATCATATGTCAATCCCTCGTGCATCCTATGCCCGTAAGAGTATATCTCAGGCAATGCACCAGGCGTGTGCACAAACGGATTATCGGACGGGATGCTACCATCATGATTAAATCTCATGGTTTTTCCTGAAGGTTTGGATAAATCCTGAGCATTCATCCTGGCCCCCCTTATACCAACAGTAAAATAAATATGCCCTGCGCGGTCGAAAGCAATTTTACTTCCAAACCAAAACCCACCCTCTTTAAAGGGGCCCGCTTTATATAAAATCTTGCTATCCACCAGTTTATCTCCAACCAGTCTCGCCCTCATAAGAACTGTATAGCCCCCATCCGGTCTTACCGGTTCAATGTAGTAAGAAATATATATCAAGTGATTTTTTTTATATTGAGGATCTAATTCAATATCGCGTAAGCCTTTCGGAACATCCCCACCAACCGGGTTCTTCTGTACCTTCCCATTTTCAACTCTTAACAACTTTCCAGATCGTTCAGCAATAAGAACTGATTTATCGGGTAAAAAAACCATACTCCAAGGCATTTTTAATCCGGCAACTACAGTATCAACCATAAATAATTGTGATTCTGACTTAACAACATTCAGAAGCTTAACAGGTATTGAAAAGTACTGGCTGGCCATTCCAGGAACTATTTTAAAATTAGTCACCGACAATAAATTCTGAAGTTTTAAAGGGGTATTATTTTTTTGAATTGATAATTGCCGGATGTATGAAACTAATTGCCAGATCTGTTTAGGAGTGAATGTCCCTTTAAAAGCCGGCATTTGACCACGTCCTTCCGATATCTTCCAGAATAAGGCTCCATCTTTTTCATCTTTTACTGCTTTATCATGAAAATTGGCAGGCTTTACAGTAAAGGTCATGCCAGGAGATCCATCGCCAAGTCCTGTCTTACCATGACAAGATATACAATAGGTACTGTATAGTTTTTCACCGCCTGCTAAAATGGTGCTATTCTCGCCCCAGGTCTTTGTTCCAGGTAAACTCCCAGGTATTCTATTAGGATTCTTTAGAGTATCTGTCCAAGCTGGTGCTTCCCAGCCATTCTGGTCAGTAACAACTTTGGTTTTGGATAATCGAAAAATCAGCCATGATAAAATTACTAATACCATTACTCCCAATATTATATATATTGCCTTCTTTTTCATGTTTAAACACTTAAAACATTGTTATTTAAAAATATTCTTATCAATTATTTGCTAAATTCTATCATCTTCACCTTTAAAACTTAGTGTATCCAAAACATCCGGTTCGTTTTTAAACAAGAGCGTAATAGTTCTCCAAAAACAGCTACTTTTCGTTTTGATACATCCTCTCCTGATAGTATCATAAAACTACTTTATAAAACAATCTATGCCCATAAATTATCCAAACACACAACCCTAATGAGTAAAAAGGCCGTACTCAAAGCAAATATTTCTTTAAAAAATAGTTTATTCAAGTACCTTCTTACGTCGCCAATGGCGGACCGCCAGGTACTATTATAGGTTTTCGGTTGGCAGGCTTGTTATTACGCTTTGCTGTAAATTTGGCTGTACCATATTCAACCATATAAATTGAGCCGGACATCGTGTCTCCTGAAAGTG
>DASSHD010000675.1:0-3411 GCA_035693085.1 Hanamia sp.
ACCCTGCAAGTATATGGCCCGCACAGTATTTTAACTTTCCGGTAAAGCTGAAAAATACTATGGACCCCGATGCTCCCGGCACATTGATAGAAGGGCAGTCAGACAGTGAAGGCGTAAAAGCCATTGCTGCAAAGGATTTCATCACAGCTATTAAAATAAAAAGCAGCAGAATGTTGCTCGCTTACGGTTTTTTAAGAAAAGTATTTGAAATATTTGAAAAATACCAAACCTCAATAGATATGGTCACTACCTCTGAAGTAGCTGTGTCACTCACTATTGATAATGATACTTATTTAAGTGATATTATTAAAGAGTTGGAAATGTTCGGAACTATAGATGTAGATACTAATCAAACCATAGTTTCAATAGTGGGTTATCATATTTCTAAAACTGAAAATCTTCTTTCAAAGGTATTTGATAGTATTACCGATATTCCTGTCCGCATGGTAAGTTTTGGCGGAAGCCAGCATAATATTTCTATTCTTGTTTCTCACGAGAATAAAGACAAGACATTGCAGTTGTTGAATAAAGGATTGTTTTGAAATACGGGATGTGAAAATGGTTTAGAGGGTTTGAAAGTTTATCATAGTAAACAAACATTTATTTTAGATTTTTATTTACCTGAGACCAACCGATACTTTCTTAAAATCTAATCCCAATTTTCTTATAAATAAAACTCATCAGCCACATAGGGCCTATTAATAAAAACTGGATATCTTTTAAGAAAGATGGTTTCTTGCCTTCCACACTATGTCCATAAAACTGCCCGATCCATGCAGCCACAAAAACAATTACACAAACCAACCAAAGAGAAACCGGAACAAATTTCTCAATAATATGGCAAAGAAAAAGGCAAAGGACTCCAAAAAGGAACATCCCGATACCAAGAGATAATGAAAGTCGCAGATAATATAATGTGATGAGCAGGATGGCAAAAATGGCTATATTCAAATGATGCCCATCTATTCTCAGAGGCACTTTAACTGAATAAAGTAAGCCAACAATAGAAAAAAAAATTGCAGGCACACAAATCCAGTGGATGGATTTATTTGTGTGATTCTTATGGCTTTCACCATATTCACCAAGCCATTGATCTACAGTTTTCATTGCAAAAGATTTTATTGAAAAAAAAGAGGAAAAATCCATTACAAAATACTACTATTTTCTCAAAGAAATAATTTATAAATCCCTTTTGGCTATACATCTGAAATAGAATTCAAGCAAGAGTTTCAGTATTTCCTTTTCAGGAATTACTTATTAAATCTTATCTTTGCGTTGTCAATTTAAAAAATGGAATCTACTCAAAATATTTTATCAATTGCTCTCAACAAGCCTGCCGTACAGGATGGAATGGAATTGGTACAACACAAATCTCAGAAAATTCCCGGCTCTGTTCATTATATTATCAATCGTTACCGCAAATCTCCTAATACATCTATTGAAGAAACCGGAATGATGGTATATAACTATAATGAAAAAGATCAAAAGGAGGGAAATCTTGAACTGGTTTTTTGTATGGAAGGAAACCGGTATTGCAAAGCCAAAGACGAGGAATGCAATTTCTGCAAACACTCTCAATCTCATAATTGTGAAGAATTGGTTGACACCATTGATGTTGCCTGTTTTCGTTTTAACAGCGATCATCTTTCACAATTTGTAAAAGGATTAAAAACAACCTCGTTTTCAGAGGATATTTTAAATTTTAAACACACTTCTTCTTTTTCAAAAACCCTGCCTCTTTGCGGGAAGACAAGGACCGTTTTAAATTCGTTGATGAATCATACGTATTCCGATAGTATGGAAAATATTTTCATTAATGCACAAACACAAATGCTGTTGCTTTACACTATGGAATGTATGGGTGGCGAAGGTGTTGAAGATTTTTCCTGCAAATTTCTTGCAAATGAAGCTGACCGTGAAAAGATTTCTCTGGCACGCGAGGTATTGTTGCAGCACATCGGCGAACCGCTTACCATAAAGGAGCTTAGCCGCAAAGCCGCCATTAATGAATGCTATTTAAAGAAAGGGTTTAAAGAAATGTACGGTACTACTATTTTCGATTTTTTTCAAAGTCAGCGGATGGAGCATGCAAAATATTTACTTTATGAAAAAGGATTAACAGTTACCGAAGTTTCTTCCTCTCTTGGTTATTCCTCTATCTCTCATTTTTCCACTGCATTTAAAAAGCACACCGGCATAAAACCCTGTGAATTATTATTTCGTTGATCGTTTTTCCATTATTTAAAAATTTGCGTTTACGAATTGCGAAAATCCTTGTTACCATTTTTAAAAAAAATACAAGGAAGCAGTATTTTAATTAGTTACCACCTATCTTTCAGCCTGTTATTTAGATAAAATTTGATGGCAAATGCTTTTGACACTGGCGTGATAATAGTCAGAGCCAACTTAAGCAAATTTGCACGATTAAATATGTTGAAAAAGCTACTTTATACCTTTATTTTTTCAATTGCTTTTTTTTCATCTGGTTCGGCACAAATTAAAACAGATTCAACTGCAAAATTGCTTGATGAAGTAGTAGTGACTGCCACAAGAACAGAAAATAAAGTATCTAATATTCCTTTGCCCATCCAGGTCATTTCTGCTAAAAATATTCAGCTCTCCGGATCGCAAAAATTAATTGATATTTTGCAAATGCAAACCGGGCTGGTGATCGCTAATAATCCATTAGGTACTGCCTTACAGGGATATCCGAATCCTTTTGGAGATGGTATTCAGATGCAGGGCCTTGATCCGGCTTATACTTTGATCCTGGTGAATGGTGAACCACTTATCGGCCGTAATGCCGGAATTATTAACCTGGGAAGAATTGCAATAGGAAATATAAAGCAGATTGAAATAATAAGAGGTCCAGCTACCTGTTTATACGGCTCTGATGCTTTGGCAGGGGTTATAAATATCATTACGGAAGAACCTGTAAAGAACTCTTTAAATCTTCAGACCCATTATGCCACCAATAATACGCTTGGCCTGACTGCTGCAGGTAATATTGTTGACAAAAAAATTGCACTTGAGCTATTTGGGAACAGGTACAGCAGCAATGGTTATGATCTTGACAAAAATATTTATGGGAAAACAGTTGATCCTTTTATAGATTATTCTGCGAGTGCCAGGCTGACTTATAATATTAATGACAAAAATAAATTCACTTTATCAACCAGGCTTTTTACAGAAACTCAATTCAATAATTATCTTATTTATCCTCAAACAGAACCGGAGATAGTGAAAGGAACTACAGTAGAAACGGATGAAAGTTTATTTGGCCGCCTTCAACATAAAATAAATGATAAAGTCACTTATACCGGCTCCATTTATGCCACCTCATATACTAACAACGCTTCCGTTTTTTTACAAAAAAATGATTCTCTGTACGAAAAGATCCAGCTTACAGAT
>DASSHD010000676.1:0-3444 GCA_035693085.1 Hanamia sp.
TTTTTCAAGAAGTTGAATGCTCAGATTAATATTTTCAGCTTCCAGTTGTGCTACTTTTTTCAGCAAAGATTTTTGGCTGTTAACTATGTCATCCAGCTCGCGGAGCATTTTCTCCATCGAGTGTAATTTTTCTCTTTTTTCCATGACAAAATGTTTTTATGTTTTTTTATCAAAAACTATTCCTAATTGAAAAATGTTTCAAATAATTTTACATGGAAAGAAGTAAAATAAAAAATAAAAATTCTGAATATTTCTTGCTTTACTGTAATTAGAAAATCGCTGAAAAGAAATTTCAACCCGGACTGTAGTTGAAACATGCACCACTGCTGATAGTTAGTATTTAAGAATGGGTAATTAATAATTTTTGCCGATACCAAATCCGGATTTACAAAAATGAAAATTACCTGATTATTTTCATTGAGTAATTCTCCTTTTATTATGCGTTCGGTTTTCTGTCCTCATGCGATTATTTCTGCTTGCCAATATTCAAAAGTCTTTGTTTGTCCGCTGTCTAATTTAATGTTGTATGAAATCTTATTTGTTTCAGAAATTAAAAATTTAACTTCTTTCCTAAATAAACCTCCTGCGTATGATAAAGTATGATATTCTCCGTTTTCTCCGCAAACATCTACATCGTTTGGTAACGAGTTCACTAAATCCATGTCTAATTCTTTCCCGATAAACGTTTTGTTTAATTTATCCGCCTGTGTAACAATTATTTTCGTCTTAATTCCCGATTTCAGAAAGTCGTCTATTATTTCGTTAGATGTTTTGTCCCAAAGAGGTTCTACAACTTCAATTCCTAAAGGATTAAGTTTACTTTCTCTGTATGCTTTTACGTCAGTCAAAAAAATGTCGCCAAAAATAAAATGGGTAACGTCCTGTCTTTTATAATAGTCAACCGTTTCACGCATTTTTTCGTCATAGTTTTTCAAGTCTTTTGCAAATAATACCGTATAAAGCGGAATACCTATGCTTTCTGCCTGTTTTGATAATATTTCCAAAGGAACAGAATGTATTGAGGATTTTAGGGTTTCTTCGTTAACGGCAGTCAGCAACGAAACTACTTCAAACTCGTTTTCTTCAAGCGTTTTCTGAAGTGCTAAAGCAGAGTCTTTCCCTCCGCTCCAATTAAATACTGCTTTTTTTCTTTGGTTCATTTCTGTTTCTTATACGTTTTACGTCTTGCAACAGGTGGGGAAATTAAATTCCCTTCTTCCGGTACCGCTGCAAAACCTGCCAGCGGTCAGGCTGGTTTATAATAAAAAGTTCATTGTTATTACTATCGCTCAATAGAGTTTTTTAGGCCGGAACTGTTGAATAGCGGCTGTTTTTTGTCCAATGAAGATGATGATTTCTTCGATGCCCGGTTTATAATTATCTGTCGTGTCAACACATAGAGTTGGCATACTAATATTTACAGGTTCGTAAATTTCTGTCAGCAAAGCAAAGCGTTCTTTTGATAAACTTATTGATTTGTCACCATGAAATTTTTCTCTGTTAGGATTGTCTGAAAATCTGCTAATAAATCTGCTTTTTACCAAATCAGGATTTGTCTTACATATTATGATTTTGATTTCCGCTTTGTCTAATAAATTCAAAAGTTTTGGTCTCCATAATTTGTCTTGAAATGCAGCCTCGGCAATTATTGATATTTCTTTTGAAACTAATAAGTCTATTGTTCCAAAAAATGTGTCATAAATATTCCGGTCAACTGAGTGGTTTAATTGACTATGTTGAACGCCTAACGTATTTATGTAACCTTCTTTAAGTTCGTCTCTTGAAATAAGTGGACAATTAATTTTCTTAGATAGAATGTGAGCTAAAGTAGTTTTTCCTGATGCTGCACTTCCCGTTACCACAAGTAATAAAGGTTTATTCATTTTCGTAAGATTTCGGTCTTTCATTTAAAATTACCGCTAACGGTTACGCATTAGGATGGCTGGCATTCTATGAATTTTTAGCCGGAACAAAAATAGAGTAAATGAACCAACCTACCGGCAGGCAGGCAAATAGTTGAGATTTTGATTCATAGCTTAATAGAGAATTTTCAGCCCGGAACTACAGCCCAATATCGATCAAAAAGCTGATGAAATGCACGTCAGACCCAGCTATTGCCAATGTGCATGTTAGCGGCTCGTTGCTCTTTTTATCAATCAGTTTCCGTGTTGTGCTATTTCCTTTGGGAACTTGTCTAAAATAAGATTCAAATCAATATTATGTTCTAAAAATGCTTTCAGTCCTGCAAGAACAATTGTAAAACCGCCTGTTGAGTCTTTGATTACTTCTAATAACTCGTCTCCTGTCTTGTCAAAGCCATAATGTTTAATAGTTACAAAAGTTGAACCGTCACTTAGTGTTTTAAAGTCAAAATCCACATTGGTTGGATGTTCTGTTGTAAACCATTGAATTGATATTTTTTTGTCTGTCAAAATTTCTGTGGCTATTACTTTTGTAGAAAAGTTATACATTTCCCAAGTCCAAATTACAGGTTTGCCAGCTTCTAATTTATCGCTTCCTTTTGTGAACCAAAAATGCTTTGTCAATTCAGGGTCAATAAATGCTTTGAAAACTTCTGAAACAGGTCTTCTAATTAGCATTTGTGCTTCAGAAAATTTTAAATTTTTGTCTGTCATAAATATTACTCTTTACCTGTTCAAATTTATGTATGATGACGCATTATGATGACCGCATAACGTTTACGCATTGGCGCTGGCTGGGCATTCAATGTACTTTTCGCCCGAACGTCAGCCGATTGAAAAACCAAAGCCGAAGATAAATACAAAAAGCCGATATTTGTTCGTCTGCTGGAGCCAGTGCTGATAACGAATTACAGCCGATTGTTATTCCTTGAGCCAGCGTATTGCCAAGTCTTTTGTTATATGCGGTTCAGTTTTCTGTCATCGTTTCATGTCAAAGTTTAATTGATAAATGTAATTGTCCGCCGAATCCAACTTCTACAATTTTTTGAAGTGTTTAAATTCTCGCTTCTTTAAGATTATTCTCAATTTTTGAAATGTACGATTTTGTTGTTCCCACTTTTTCTGCTAGTTGTTCTTGTGTCAAACCCTTTTCCAGTCTTGCTTCGTGGATTAATGCACCAATTTTAAAGTTTTGATAACCTGCTTCAAGCTGGTTACGTTTTGTTGTGCCGCGGGCGCCGTAATGTTTGTCCTTGAACTGGGCAACGGTCATAATGTTATTTCTTTTCGTCTTCATATTCCTTCTTGATTTTTAATGCTTTTCAATTTTTTTTTAGGTGTCTTTTGAGTTTTCTTCTGAAAGTCATTCGCTAAAACAATTAATTGTCCTTTGTTGAAAAAACAGAATATCCGAAAAATATCGCTGGCTAATTGTACCCGGATTTCAAAAAGTCCATCCGTGTCGTCCATGTGTTTGAGATAGGTTTCGGGAACTCTGTCAATTTCTTCTATTAAATCAAAA
>DASSHD010000677.1:0-7031 GCA_035693085.1 Hanamia sp.
TTTCAACAAGGGCGCCGGGGCGAATAGCATTAAAGATATCCGGTTCTTCTTCTTCGTTTAGATTGATGGTTTTTGCATAACATCCGCCTTCAAAATTAAACACGGTATTTCTCGTCCATCCATGCTCGTCATCACCAATTAGCTTCCTGTTGGGATCAGCGCTTAGCGTGGTTTTCCCTGTTCCGCTTAGGCCAAAAAATAAAGCCGTATCATGATCTTTCCCTACATTGGCAGAGCAATGCATACTTAATACATTTTGATAGTGAGGCAATACAAAATTTAAAATAGAGAAAATTCCTTTTTTAATTTCACCGGTATAGGCAGAGCCGCCAATAAGAATTATCTTTTTTGTAAAATTGATGATCGTGAAGTTTTCCTGCCTGGTACCATCTGTTTCAGGATCAGCAAAAAAAGTTGGTGCGTGGATAATATACCAGTCGGGATTAAAATTTTCCAGTTCCTTTTTTGAGGGCCTCAAAAACATATTGAATGCAAACAAATTGCTTGAGGGGTCTTCGTTAATTATCCTGATGTTAAGCCGGAATGCAGGATCAGCACAGGCATAGCAATCCCTGATCCAGATTTCTTTGTTGCCGAGATAATCAATCATTTTTTGATAAAGAGCATCAAAATATTTTTCTTCGATCGGCAGGTTGATATTATTCCAGTCAACTGTATTTGCGGTAATTTTATCTCTTACAAAAAAACGATCTTTTGGACTGCGACCGGTAAATTTGCCAGTATCAATTACTAACGCTCCCGTGTCACTCAATTCGCCTTCATTTCTTTCTACACATTGATGAGCTAATTCATCAGGAGGCAATTGATAAAATGTATTTTCTGCAGAAGGTAGCCCTAATGAAAACAACATATTTTTCGGTATGGTAAACCTAGTTGGTACTGACATAAATTCTGTGTTTGGTTAGGATTGCAAAGTTAGCCATTCAATTTTTTGAAGAATTTTAAAAGCAGATATTTTTTAATGCTTATGTCTCACACTTCACCGGTTTAATACTCCTGTTTTTATTAAAACTTATCAATAATTAAATAAAATCATACTGAAATCAGGGAATCATTAAAAACAATAAAAAAATGAATTATTTATTGTGTAGCCATTACGCAAAAATTGTCTTTGAATAGAGAAAATATTTTTATCATGTATATTGCAATCCTTAAATTTTAATTATAATGAAATACCTGCCGCTTAATCCTGAAATTTTTATTCAGAACCGAAAAAGATTTACAGATAGAATGGATAAAAATTCTATTGCTATTTTTAATAGTAATGACGAATTACCCTATAATGGTGATGCTTTGTATCCTTTTGCGCAAAATTCTGATTTGTTCTGGCTTTCGGGCATTGAGCAGGAAGATACCATGGTGATTTTATATCCTGATAATCCCGATCCAAAATACCGTGAAGTATTGGTATTAGTGCGCCCGAATGAACTTAAAGAGAAATGGAACGGACACCAGTTCCGTAAAAATGAAGCAGAAGAAATTTCAGGAATGAAAACTATAGTCTGGTTAGATGCCTTGGACGGTTTGCTGCAACCGTGGATACACCTGGCCGATACTATTTATCTTAACACCAATGAAAATGATAGAAAAGCCAATGAGGTTCAGGTAAGAGATTACCGCTATGCCACGTATATGCATACACGTTATCCTCTGCATAATTATAAACGCAGCGCCAAAATATTAAAAGATCTGAGAGCTATAAAAACACCATTGGAAATTGAAGTGATGCAGAAAGCCATTGATATAACAGATGTTACTTTTAGGCGTTTATTACAATTTATTAAACCCGGAGTGATGGAATATGAAATTGATGCGGAAATATGGCATTCGTTTCTTTCACAACGCGCAAGCGGGCCTGCGTATGGAAGCATCATTGCAAGTGGTGACAGGGCAAGAACTTTACATTATGTAAATAATAACCAGGAATGCAAAGAGGGCGAATTAATATTGATGGATTTTGGAGCGAGATATGGAAATTATTCAGCTGATCTTACCAGAACAATTCCTGTAAGCGGGAAATTTGGCAGAAGGCAAAAGACTGTTTATAATGCTTGTTTAGATTTACATTATTATTGTGCTTCTATTTTAAAGCCCGGTATCAGTATTAATGATTATACGGAAAAGATAGGTGACAAGGCGACTGAACTTTTTCAAAAGATAGGATTGTTAAAAAAATCGGATATTAAAAATGAAGATCCCGAAAACAGGGCATACCGGAAATATTTATATCATGGCATTTCGCATCATTTGGGTATTGATGTTCATGATCTTGGCACAAAGACGGAACCGATAAAAGCAGGGATGGTTTTTACCATTGAACCCGGAATTTATATTGAGGAAGAAAAAATGGGAGTTAGAATTGAAGACAATTATTGGATAACAAGAAATGGTAATAAAGATTTAATGAAAAATATTCCGAAAACGGTTGAGGAGATTGAAGCGTTGATGAAAAAGTGACGACTGACAATGGACAAAAGACGATGGGAGTCAGGCGCCAATAAAGAAACCTGCCGATTCAATACCTTTAAATATTGAAGAGCAATCAAATGGGAGACAAAAAAAATTTTAGCTTATTCACAACGTTTTGCATCAGAAGTAGTAAGTTGTTTGTATTTCGGTAAACGAAGAAGTTTGATGATGGCAGATCAATTTAAAACTCATTATGAGCGCTTGATAAATTAGTAGCAATGATTCAAAAATTTAAAAATTCACTTAAAAGATAGCAGGACGACAGTCCACCAACTACTGACGACCGGAGAACTGCTTTCGGTTGTTAGTGGCCGGTTATCGGTGGCCAGCTTTTACAAATCATGAAACAGATTCCTAACATTTTCACACTGATTAATTTATTTTTTGGTTGCATGGCAATTGTTTTTGCTTTGCAAACCAATTCAGTAATCATCTATATGCGTGATCAGTTTAACACCAGTTTCGATATTCCCGAAAAAATTTCATGGGCTGCTATCTGTATTATTATTGCGGCAGTAATAGATTTCCTGGATGGATTTGTGGCGCGTTTATTAAAAGTTTCGAGCGAAATGGGTAAACAATTAGATTCTTTATGCGATGTAGTAAGCTTTGGTGTAGCGCCGGCAATGATTTTTTATCAGTTGTTGAAACTTAGTTTTGCACGGGAAGTGAACGGACTGGACGTTTCTATCATTTGGCTTGTACCCGCATTTCTTATTGCGTGTGCCGCAGCTTATCGCCTCGCCAAATTTAACCTGGATACCGATCAGCAATTTTCTTTTAAAGGCTTGCCTGTTCCTTCAGTAGGATTATTGATCGCTTCTTTTCCGCTTATTTTGCATTTTAATTTTATAAACAGCGTGAATGAGATAATTATAAATAAATGGTTTTTGTACGCGATGATTATTTTGCTGAGCTATTTAATGGTAAGCAATCATCGCATGATGTCCTTAAAATTTCCTGATTTTAGTTTGAAAAATAATATGCCTAAGATTATTTTATTGGTAATTGCAATTATTGCTGCTATATTTTTGCATTGGATTGCCGTACCGGTAGTCTTTATTATTTACATTTTATTATCATTAACCGGTCCGAAAGTTATTGGACCAAAAAATAAAGCTGAATGAATTTTGTTGCGGAAATTAAAATAATGCCTTTGAAAGAATTGCTTGATCCTCAGGGGAAAGCCGTGTTGGGCGGACTTGCCAATCTTGGAATTAAAAGTATCAATGATGTAAGAATTGGAAAACATATCCAGCTAAATCTTGAGGCGGAATCGGCAGAAGAAGCAAAATCTATTGCCCGGGAAGCGGCTCAGAAATTATTGGCTAATCCTGTGATGGAAGAGTTTATGATTACAATTAGATAGTTAAATTGCACTGTATTCCTTAAATTTGGTGAATGAATAATACAATCGAAATACCAGTTAAAGAATATGAAGCCATGAAAGAGGAACTTGCGTTGCTAAAAAATAATTCCCTGCTTGAAAAGATAAATAGGCTCATTGAATTACTTTACGAAGAAAAATACGGGCTTTATCTTGGAAATAATACACAGGATTTAACAGAAGCCTCTGTTCAAAAAAATTGGTCATCCCAAAACAGCGCCTGGGATAATGTATAAACAGAGAGAAATTGTTTTAGTCCCCTTTCCCTATTCGGATTTGTCTTCTTCAAAAAGAAGACCTGTATTAATTATTTCTAACAATAATTATAATAGAAATTATCCCGATATTCTGGTTGCTGTTATTACCAGCAATTTATATCGGGACGATTATTCTTGGAGTTGTTTAATGATGATCTGGAATTGGGAATGCTTCCTGAACCCTCAATAATTAAATGCCACAAATTATTTACAATAGACCAATCTCAGGTTTTGAAACGGTTTAGCATAGCAAAAGAAAAAAAGTTTGATGAAGTAATTATACTTATAAATAAATTGGTCCAAAAATCAAATTAATAAATGCTTTACATCGTCCCTTCTCCCATAGGCAATCTGGCTGATATTACTTTCAGGGCAATTGAAGTTTTAAAATCTGTAGATATTATTCTTGCGGAAGATACCAGGACTTCATCTAAGCTTCTTCGTCATTATGAAATAGAAAAACCTACTACTCCTTATCACCAACACAATGAACATAAAATAATTGCTCACTTAACGGAACAGTTATCAGCAGGAAAAATAATGGCGTTGATCACAGATGCCGGAACTCCGGGAGTAAGCGATCCCGCATTTTTATTAGTGCGCGAATGCATAAAAAAAGGGATTAAAGTAGAGTGTCTTCCAGGTGCGACTGCCTTTGTGCCTGCATTAGTCAATAGTGGCCTTCCAATGAATAGTTTTTGTTTTGAAGGGTTTTTACCTCTAAAAAAAGGAAGACAAACTTTCTTAAAAAAAATGGCTGAAGAAGAACGGACTATGGTTTTTTATGAAAGTCCCATGCGATTAGTGAAAACTTTAAATGATTTTATCGAATACTTTGGAGCGGACAGGCAATGTTGTGTAAGCCGTGAACTTACAAAAATGTTTGAAGAGAATAAAAGAGGTTCCCTACAGGAAGTTCATGATTATTTTAGTTCAAAAAAGGTTAAGGGAGAAATTGTAATTGTGGTTGGAACAAAGTCAAATTGAATTATTATAGGGTTATAAAAAAATTTCAAAAGTATTTTTTTGCAGTTACCACGTTTAAAATTTTTAATTTGCAAAAGGTAATTTAATCTAAATGATGAGCAGAATTGTGAATAAAGAAGATATTCAGATTCTTATTAAAAAAGACATAACTTTTGCTGATATACACTGTATCTATGGAGCCCCACCTAATTGGTACAGGCAACCAGGATTTATTACTTTATCAAAAATAATTCTGGAACAACAGGTTAGTCTTGCTTCGGCTAATGCGCATTTTTTAAAACTCAAGAGCTATTTAAAGGAGTTTACGCCTTGTGAAATTTTGAAACTTACTAATGATGAAATGAGGACCTGCCAGATAAGCCGTCAGAAATCAAAATATCTTCGTGATTTATCAACAGCAATATTGGATAGAAATATTGAACTTGAAAAGTTGCATGAATTAAGCGAAATAGAAATAAGGAATAAGTTAACAGGTATAAAAGGAATTGGCAACTGGACCACTGATATTTACCTGATGTTTGTTTTGCAGGCAAAGGATATTTTTCCGGCAGGCGATGTTGCTGTCATTAATACGATAAAAGAATTGACAAGTGCAAAAACAAAAGAAGAAATTATATTTTTATCAGAAAAATGGAAACCTTTACGCTCTCTTGCTACCTATTTTTTATGGCATTATTATTTGGAAAAACGTAAGCGGAAAAATAAATAGTTCATCTTAAAAAATTAGAAAAGCATTAAATTCCTATGTTGCAAAATCGTGTTGACCCATTCGGCAAAATAATTAAAACACCTGCGCGTGGTGCGTGGATGGGCAATCGCGGTATTCTTCACAATGAACAGCAACAAGTACTTCGTCCATTCAAATTGAAAGCTTGGATCACCTGTAAACTTGAATTTAAAGAAAGAAAAAGACAGGTAATGTCTCCGCATAGATATACCGAACTTTTTTTTCTTGATGAAGCTACTTCTTTTGCAGCAGGCCACAGGCCTTGTTTTGAATGCCGGAGAGAAGATTTTTATAAATTCAAATCATTATGGCTCAAAGGAAATCCGGAATATCATTTTGATGAAAAAACAGCGATTAAGAAAATAGATGACATTCTTCATAAAGAAAGAATTAATCGCGACAGATCAAAAGTAACCCACGGGGAAAACAAAAACTCTATTCCTAATGGTACTTTTATTTTGATTGATAGTAACGCCTATTTGCTTTATGATAAACAAATATATTTATGGTCTCCGTTTGGTTATGATAAAGGGATTGTTTTACCAAATGGAAATAAACTAACTGTTCTCACGCCCAGGTCTATAGTGAATACTTTTCGCGCGGGTTACGTACCGCAAATAGTTTTGTAATGAACGCATATTCTAATTTGCTAAAATGATAAAGAGAACTGTTTTACTTCAATAATTCTGTTTCCTATCACAGATATTTGGTACCCCGCCTACCGGATAACATTAATGTATAGACGGGCGATGTCTTTATATAAATTTTTCTAAAACAGGTCATTATTTCTAAAACTTCTTTTGAAATAATTCTTACCTTTCGTTTAGAAAAATCGTTTTATTGTTTGTTTACTATAAAAGTTCCTGGTTTGCTTTTGAAAAAAATTAATCTTATTGCAGCTTTCACTTTTGTTATTGGTTTTGCCTTAATATCCTTTTCGTTTCGTTCTAATCATAGGAAGCCTTTTGAAACTGTAAAGGTAGAGGGAGGTCTTATTAGTGGTACTACAGACTCAGCCTGTGATGTTCATATTTTTAAGGGGATTCCATTTGCGGCCCCGCCAATCGGGGATTTGAGGTGGCGGGCGCCTCAACCAGTTATTCCATGGAGTGGTATAAAGCAATGCGTTGCTTTTGGTCCAAGCCCAATGCAAAATATCCCTGAGCCTTTTGGCCCCTGGTCA
>DASSHD010000678.1:0-10296 GCA_035693085.1 Hanamia sp.
TGCCGTTTTCAATCCAGCGGGAAGAAAAAGTTTTCGGCTGATTGATGCTTGCTCCACTACTAACAGCAGAAGCCAACACATTTTTGCCAGGTAAATCATTAAGATAACCCAGGTTGGCCGCAGTTAGATTAAATACATCGCCTCCAACAGAACCTCTGAAAAGAAAGTTTAGTGACCATTTATCATACCTGAAATTGTTTGTGAAGCCAAAGGTATAATCGGGCTGTGCACTACCAATAATTGTATCTTTAGCGGAGGAGTAAGTTTCAAGACCATCCTTGATCCCGGTAAATTTAAGTCCCCAAAATGTACCAACTGGTTGTCCTGGCATAATAAGCTGGGCATACTGTCCCAATGAAACAGTCCCCTGCAATGGAGCTATCTTTATATCATTGCCTTTGTACTGGGCGTTTGAAAGACTTAATACCTTGTTCCTGTTAAAACTAATAATGAAATTAGATTCCCAACTGAATTTATTCTTATCTATTATAGTTCCGGTAAGACCTACTTCCAGACCTTTGTTTTGAACGCTCCCAACGTTAGCAAGTTGGGTATTTACAGCGGTTGGAGAGGGTACAGGAATGTTTAATAATAAGTTGGTAGTTTTTTTAATGTAGTAGTCAACCGTACCTCGCAAGCGACTGTTGAACAAGGCAAAATCAACGCCTGCATCGAACTGAGCCGTTTGTTCCCATTTCAAATCAGGGTTTGCATATTGCTGAGGTAAAACTGTTGTAATCCTTTGGCCCCCTACCACATAGCCGGTAGTTGTTGCACCAAGCGTTGAAATTGAACTTAGATCGCCAATTTCCTGGTTACCTGTAATTCCATAACTTACGCGCAATTTGAGATCCGATACAGGTTTCACTTTAAAGAAATTTTCCTGTGAAAGACGCCATGCAATCGCCCCTGAAGGGAATAAGCCCCACTGATTGCCTGAACCAAAACGGCTACTACCGTCTCTCCTGATCGTGCCGGTTAACAATACCTTTTCATTATAGTTGTAATTTACCCTGCCGTAGAACGAAATAAGTGTATTGCTCTGTTGAAATGTAGAAACGTTGCTTATGGTACTCGCTGCCTGCAGGCTATACCATTTGAATAAATCGGACAAGAACCCATTTGCAGAAGTAAAGTCGCCCTGGTCAACAAAATATTGGTACGAGTAACCTGCCAAAGCCTCAATGGAATTATCACCCAATTGTTGGTGATATCGTAAAATAGTTTCAAGAAGTTTGCTGTAATCCTGGAGCTTTTGTACGCTTGCATATCCGCCGAGCCCCTGGCCCAACAAATTTGCTTTATCCACATAAGTATTACGGTCAATATTTTGATTCGTATACGCAAGGTTTACATTGAAGCTGAGCGGATCTAATATCTTTAATGTAGTGGAAAGATTACCGAGGAATCTATTATTAGTAATCTGGTCGAATAATTGAGTGGAAAATGATACGGGGTTAACTCTATATGGAGGAGCATTATTATAATTTCCGGCTGAGTCAAATACAGGAAAAGTGGGATTAAAAACTAATGCTTCGTAATTCATACTTGATCCGAATTCGCTGCCGATCGTATTTGAAATCGGGGATTGTTTGGAAAATGTTTGTCCGTAGTTTACCCTAAAATCGAAAGTTAACCTGTCATTCAATTCTGAATGATTAATATTAATATTTGCTTCAGTCCTCTTTAAATCTGATGCTAACATTACCCCTTGCTGATCGCCATAACCTAATGAAGCGCGATATACAGTTTTTCCTGCTCCGCCAGACATAGCAAGATTATAGTTTTGGGAATAGCCTGTTCTGTATATTAAATCCTGCCAGTTTGTATTTGCGCCTTTATCGTTGATAGGTAGGCCTAACTTGCTCACTTCCTGGCGATATTCATTTGCGGTAAGCACATCCAGTTTTCCCTCAACTTTTGATGTACCACCGGAAAAATCAACAGTTACTTTAGGTTTACCTGCAGTACCTTTTTTCGTTGTTATTACAATGACACCATTTGCTCCTCTTGATCCATAAATAGCAGTAGCTGATGCATCTTTTAAAATGGTTATGGATTCAATGTCGTCAGGATTCAATGTCATAAGGGGATTTGTTGGCTCTTCATCGAAAAAATTGACCTGGTATTGGTTTATATTCGCCTTAGAAACGCCAGCGCTGTTTGAAATCGGCAATCCGTCAATAACATAAAGCGGGTCATTGGAACCAGTAAGTGAAGTACCGCCACGAATCCGTATGGTATTGCTTCCACCTGGCTTACCACTGTTTTGTGAAATATTTACTCCCGCTACTTTACCCTGAATTGACTGTTGCGGACTTAAAACCTCTCCCTGGTTAAAATCCGCACTTTTAATGGAAGAAACAGATCCTGTCAAATCCTTCTTACGTTGGGTACCATAGCCAATTACCACCACATCCTGCATGTTCTTATTTTCAAGGGATAATTTCACCTCAAACCTTGTCCTACTGCCGACAGTGAAAGATTGGCTTACATAGCCGACATAGGAAAATTCGATAACAGAACTTTCATCTGGTACGGACAGTTCAAAATACCCATCTTTATCGGTTGAAGTTCCAGTTTGTGTATTTTTTACTTTTACTGACACTCCTACCAATGGCTCCCCTTTTTCATTTATCACCCGGCCGCTAATAGTAATAGTTACCACTGTTAATTTCTTTTCATCCTTATTCTCCACTGTCAATTCAATCGTTTTTTTTAGTTTTATAACGATCGTTTTTTCAATAATAGTGTAACTAAAAGGCTGTCCTTTAAAGCAATCATCTAACGCTTGTTCAATTGAAACATCTTTTAATGACAATGTTACCGGGGTTGATTTAGATAGCACTTTATTGGTATAAAGAAATTGATAACCCGTTTGTGAACGAATAGCTTTAAACACTTTTTGGATTTTAGCGTTTTGCATTGAAATCGATACTTGCTGGGAATATCCCTTTGCATTAACAGTAAGGCAACTTGCCAGCACAATGACAATTGACAAATTCATAATTAACAGTAGTTTAAAAAACCATGGCCTCTGTTTTCTGAGATTGGTTTTCGTAATAAAAGTAATTTTCATAACTTTGAAATGTTTGGGTTAAAAATGATAGATTTAGGTATCTGTTTATTAATTAACTCCGAATAACAAGCGGCCGGAAGTGGTACCAACACTTTCGGTTTTTTGTTGCGGAATCAGTTTGTTTTTAAAAGTTACATAGTATAAATTTTAAATTTATGAGTTATCTTTTTCGGTTACATGCTAACTGTTACTTTTTTATCTTCAATAGAAAAAGTTACTTCACCAGTGGATTCCAGCATTTTTAAAACAGTAGAAAGATTAACCAATCTTGAAATATCACCATTGAACGTAACCGATTCGTCAGGCTCTTGTTTGTACACCACTTCTATATCGTACCACCGTGATAATTGCATCATTACTCGCTTAATGTCAATATTATTAAATGAAAAAAAGTTATTTTTCCAGGCAACAATTTCATCGGTATTAATATTGCTTATCGTTGTCATCATTCCATTTTTCCGAACTCTGGCCTGGTCTCCGGGCTTTAATATACTTTGATTATCTGCATTGGATATTTTTACTGACCCTTCCAGTAAAGTTGTGTTTACAGTACCTTCATCGCCATAAGAATTTATATTGAAATGGGTACCTAAGTCCTCTACTGTTGTCCCATTGACAAAGACACGAAAGGGCTTTCTGTTATTTTTGGCCACCTCAAAATATACTTCTCCCGTTATAGTAACATCTCTTTTATTTCCGGTAAACGCAACAGGAAAGCTTATAGATGATGCAGCATTCAACCATACTTTTGTCCCATCTTCCAAACTGAGATGAAATTTCTGCCCCCTTTGCGTTTCAACCATATTATATCCGATGCTTTTTTCATTTATTGTGTCGTTAATATTAATGTAATTAAGACTTCCGGCATGATTGACTACTAATGTATTCCCTTGTTTTATGGTACTTTTATTAGTATTGCTGTCAAGGAGCACTTGGGTTCCATCGGCTAATTTTAAAATGGCTCCATTGCTTCCCGGAGCAACATCATTTTTAAGCAGAATCGGAGTGAGACTTTTTGCTAAAGATTCATTGTATTTTTTATCATTAGAATGTGTGTAAAAAAGAATAATTCCCGAAGTAATAATTACTATTGCGGCTGCCCACCAAATTTTTTGAAAGATCCAATGAGGATTTTCAGTTTTGATCACTAAATCTTCATTATTTAAAATTGAAGACAAAATTCTTTCTGACTGACTATCCTTCAAAGAATCTCCCTGGCTATTTCTTTTATATTCTTTTAATAAATATCTTTTTATACTATCGTCAAAGGTGTGTGAAGAAATTAGATCAAATAATTCCACTTTCTCTTGAAAAGATATATTCTTAGCAAGATATTTATCCAGCAAATATTTTAATCGTTTATGCATTATTACTCATTAGAGGGAGATATTTTTATACTTCTCATATTGAAGACAACTACGATTAGCAAAAGTATTAGTGTGCTAAATAAAAAATTTAATGACTAAGATTGCAAGTATTAGCATAGTTGGATTAGTATGCATTGTTTGGCGGATAGTTTGCAACGCCTTGGTAAAATGAGATTTGACAGTATTCGCTGAAATATCGAGTTGACGTGCAATTTCTTCATTTTTTAAACCCTCCATCCTATTTAGGTTGAATATGATACGCTGTTGTTTAGGTAATTTATTAACAATCGTCCTTAACTCATTTAACCTGTCTTTGTATGTTATGTAGTCATCTACATTTTCTTGAACCTGATTGTTCATTCCAAACCTGATTAATTTCTGCTCACGGGCTTCTTTCTTCAATTGATTAAAACAAAGATTCCTCGCAATAGTTATTATCCATGCCTCCATATTATTAATATCACCTAATGAATTTCTCTGCAACCATACTTTCATGAAAACCTCCTGGGTTATATCTTCAGCAAAGATTTCGGAGTGGGTAATGTGAAGAGAATATGAATAGACTTTATTTTTAAACTTTTCAAATAGTTTACGGAATACTTCTTTATCATCAGGGGAATCCTCTGAAAAAGTTTCAGCACATTTCTTTTTAAAAACCATTTTCATCTTAATGAATAATTAATTAAACAATTTAAATAAGGATTAAATGAACATCTTCAATTCATAATACATTCCAAAATTTACCACCTCTGGTAATAATATCTTAGTTTTATTAATCAATAAGGTAAGTGGAAACTCATATCATCTATATTCTAAACTTCCCATGCCAGCTTATACCATTTTTTATCAAGCATTTTCAGAAGTCCAGAAACTTTAGTAAAGTAATTTTAACTTAACAAATTTAATATAGAAGTAACGATAATTGTTTAGAGCATGGGAACTATTTTTACGCAAACGTTGCCATTAAAATTTTAATTTTAAAATTATAAATCGAATAAAAAAATTAATGTAGCTTTTGCACAATCTTTTCTTCCTTCTAAAACCTGCTCATATTCACTTAGCTAAAAAATTGTTTAATTAGGCAAAAATTAGAATCGGGTGAACTAAATTGGATCTTTTAGTTTTTTTAATTAAAATTATTTTGTCATTAACAATGATCAGGAACCCATCCTCTTAAAACATTTTCAATAGTGTATTTTTTTATTTTAGTATCATTAAGTTGCCTCGACCATGAAACACGATTTGACTGATTGGCACCCGGACCATAATTTTCATATTCAGCGAAACGCGTGGTTTTATAATTATCCGTGTTATTCCAGTTACTCCATCCTTCCGGTTTTATTTGCGGGCCTAAATAACAATGAATATAAGTTACACTTGCATAAGGTCTCCATGGGCGGCCCAATGAAACACTGTGCAGGCTTGTGTCACCGGTTAGGATGCAATCATTAAATACATATCCAAATTCATGATCCTGTGGCGTAGAAGCGGCTGTGACGTGAGAGTTTTTCCTGCTATGAATATGGCAATGTTCAAACCAAACTGTAGAAGGGCCAAAAATAAAATCTGTAGTACCTTCAATATAACAATCTTTGTAAAACTGGCGACTGTTTGGACTTTTGGTAAAAAGGACATCCTGGAAACCAACAAAGCGGCAATTATAAAATTGTGCTTTATCTCCATCTGATTCCAAAGCAACGGCCTGTCCGGCATTAAAACCTGCATTGTTTTGAATCGTTATATTTTTTGCAGTGAAATTAGCAGCTTTAATAAGAAAGCTGTGTGAAGTCATAGTATTAATTACATTTCCATCTCGTGTAATCGTTCCCGTATGATCATCATAAGTGAGAATGGTGTTGAATTTATCTTCTCCAATTATAGTAACAAAATCCTTTGTTGAATCGAGATATAGTTTTTCTCTATAAATTCCATTTTTGATAAAAACAGTTACGGCACTTTTATTGTTTTCGGGTATTGAATTAAATGCTGCCTGGACTGTTGAGAAATTACCACTTCCATCCTGTGCCACCACAATAATTTTAGACTGGCTTTTTGCACTGATAAAACTACCTATCAAAATAAAAAATAAATATATTTTCTTCATCCTCTTATTATTTTTTAAATGAAATAAAACCCATTTCTTTTAGCCATTCAGAACACAAATCCTTCCATAGGGAAGTAGAACCGGGATTATTATTGATATTAATGGAATGGTCACCCTGTGGAAAGACATGAAAACTTGTTGAAACTTTTTTATTAAGCAACGCCTGGTAAAATAACAAACTGTTTTCCGGTGGAACCGTTTTATCATTGAATGCATCAGCAATAAAACAAGGAGGCGTTTCTGTCGTCACATTATTTTGTGTGGAATATTTTTCAATTAACTCCTGAGAGGGATTTTTTCCCAGCAAACTTTCAAGACTTCCTTTGTGCGCATATTTACCCATATCAATAACAGGAGAAACGAGAATCATAAAATCGGGTTGAAAAGAATTGGAGTCCACATTATCTTTTAAAGTTGTTATGTCACCTTTTACAGTACCAACCCAGGAAGCAAGGTGGCCACCGGCTGAAGCGCCCATAACACCAATCTTATTTTCATCTATTCCCCATCTTTTTGCATTAAACCTCACCAATTGTAATGCCCTTTGCCCATCTTGCAAAGGGGCCAATTCACTAATCTTTACATCAGGGGAATTAGGCAAACGATATTCCACAACGAAAGCACTCATACCAAGCGTATTGAACCATTTTGCCAGTTGAAATCCACCGAGGTTCAAAGTTATATGAGTATAGCCACCTCCCGGATAAATGACTATAGCAGCACCGCAATTATCGTCTTCGGAAGGAAAGAAAGCATACATACCAGGAGTAATTACCCGAAAAGCTCTTTGCCTTGCAACACTGTCTTTTATATTTAGACCTTTGCTATTTGGAATTTTATTCGGTGCCCATAATGGAATAAATTTCTGGCCTTTTACAGAACAAAAAGCAAATAATGAAATAAAAATAACTATCAGCAGTAAACGAACTTTCATAAATTATTTTGATTTAACGGATTCCAATTGTCCAAACCTGAAAAAATATTTTTTAAGCTGTATTTTTCTGCATCTTTTTCTGTAAGCTGATGCGACCATGAAACCCTTTTATTTTTGTTGGATCCTGCACCGGTTGAGTTTTTTTCTGCATAAAAAACGGTCTTGTAATTATCAGTATTCTGCCAGTTGCTCCATCCTTCGGGATTTATAAACGACCCCATTTTAGAATTGATAAAAACAACCTTTGCATATTTTCTCCACGGACGCCCAAGAAAAACATTATTGATGCCCGGCGCCGCTTCTATGGTGCAGTCCTTAAAAACAAATCCGTAAGCAACACCTTGGGGAGTTGATGCTGCAGTAATGTAAGAATCAGCTTTACATCTTATAGTGCATTTTTCGAACAAAGCAGTAGCTTCGCCGAAGATAAAATCAGTCGTTCCTTCAATGTAGCAATCGACAAAGTATTGCCGATCATTCTCACCCGCCAGATATAAAGTATCCTGGTTTCCCAAAAATTTACAATTGGTAAAAGAACAACGGTCTGCTTCCAAACTTAACGCAACGGCTTGCCCCACAGGCCCGGCTGTATTTTCAACAGTTAGATTTTCTGCATGAAAATCATTTCCCTGCACTAATAAAGTTGACGTATAGAATGTGCTGTTGCGGCCTTTGTCAATTTTTTTAAAATAATCACCGTAAGAAATAATAGTACTGTCTTTACTTTCGCCGATTAATGAAATTTTCGTATTCCATGAAGGAATAAAAACCTTTTCGTGGTAAACTCCATTTTTAATAAATATCCTGATGCGATCGTAGGGAAAAGCTTTGCTGGCTTCTATCGCAGCTTGAATGGTTGTAAAATCGCCACTACCATCTTTTGCTACCACATAATCATATTTTGCCGCCGGTTTCTGATGTGTATTTGTGGCCGACAATAAAGCCATCCAACAACCAAACAATATTTTGTAGAACACCAACATTGGCTTTTATTTTATTTTATTCAGCCCCTTCCAAACTGCGTTTGCAATCTCCTTTTGTCCCTCGATATTTGGGTGCAATCCATCTGCGTAATTTGGTTTTGAAACAACATGCAATAAAGAAATAAATCCTAAGTGTTGTTCCTTTGCCAATTCCTTATATTTCTTTTCCAGTTTGTAAAGAGACTCTTTTGTGTTTTCGTTGTACTCTTTTTTCTTGTTAATCTCGTTCATGGTTTTAAGATTGATATCTGAAGGCGCCAATATTACAATCTTAGCTGTGGCGTTTACTTTTCGTATTTCGTTTATCATCCACTTCATGTTTTCCACGCAACTGTTTACCATCGAATCATTTCCATTTTTCAAATCATTTACTCCCAAAAAGATAAGGTAATCGTCAGCATTGGGATATTTTTTTAAAACGGGCAGCAACTCTTCTTTATCTGATGTTTTTCTTCCGCTTCTCCCGGCATTTACAAAATCAATATCGGGATGTTCCTGAGATAAAAAATAAACCCAGCTATGGCCATCAACCTGCGCACCATAAGTGATTGAATCACCAAAACAAACAACCTGTTTTTGTTTGTTGTTAAATGCTGCTATAATTATTGCGGCTAAACAGGTTAACAGGAATAGAGAAAAAAATTTCAGTTTCATTTGTAATATATTTATTGTCCGATTTTCTTCAGCCATGCAGGATATTCTACAGCAATAATTTTTTGAGGCCAATATCCGTACCAGACATAACCGGTTCTGCGCTCCCTTGATACATCAGAAAGCCGGTAAACTTTCCTGCCATCACGGTTGGCAAACATGGGGCGGTCAGTTCCTAACTCATAATAGCGTGTCCAGATAGGTGGTGCAGCAGAATCCACAACAACAATCCTGTCAAATTTAGCTTCGTGGTATTTGTACACCACATCTTTCGCAGGTATGGTTTTAATTAACACATTTTTTATTTCCACTTTTTTAAACCACGCAACTGCATTTTTAACAGCGTTAATAATTTCCTCATTTGGATTTTTTACCTGCATCAGTAAACGAACAATTTCCGCACTTTCTTCACTTGCTTTTGATGGCAGTTCAAAGGTTCTTGCTCCTACAGGTTTTAGTGTAATATTATCATGTTGCTGACACCACACCCTAGTTTTTCCATTTTCCACTATCTGGCATTTTAGAATGCAATCAATACCTTTTTGATAAGCATTTGCCGCTTTGTTTCTCAAATGAGCGGTCACAAATGAATAGTAGGGTTCATCTTGAGCGATATGTTGTAACACCGTCATTACGCCTATCATAGCGTCATCATTAAAGGTGATATATTTCCGATAACCGCTTAGGTCGGGATAAAATTGAGGCCAACCACCGTTCTTGTATTGCGCCGGCAAGATAAAATGCAAGCCCTTCAACGCAGCATCTTCATATTTTTTATTGCCCAGCAAAGTGTAAGCCTTAGCAAGGTATTCTATTTGCGTGTAGGTGGCACCGTTATCAAAAGTAGTATGCAAAGAATCTTTGTGCTGTGCAAGGATGGCTTTTTGGTCATCAGAAAGAATGGCAAGCATGTCGTAATTCTTAGGCCAGCCACCATTCGGTTGTTGATATAATAAAATGTTATTTGCAATCTGGCGAACATCAGCAGGAGTAAATCGGGATTGATTTTTAGCAGGAACAATCACCTGTTCATGATCAGTAATATCCATCCAGTGATGTCTGCTATCCTGGAAACCTGAAACATCTTTTATATTAAAATCTTTCTGTGCAAAAAGAATAACTGGCGATGAAAATAATAAAATAGCAAAAAGTATTTTTTTTATTTTAATTAAGAAGTA
>DASSHD010000679.1:0-5103 GCA_035693085.1 Hanamia sp.
CTGGCAGACGCAGATACCTCAAATACCTCCCACACTGGATTTGATTGCTATAAATCTTGGAAATGAGCAGGAAGGCATGGGTGATGTACAACCGATGGTTAAAGGCGAACGCGCTCCTGATAATCAAAGTGTGGCATCGCACCAATCGGCGCGCAGAGTACACGAAGAACCGTCTCAAAATATAAAAGCGGATGAAACCCCGGATGAGACAGCAGCACCTGTGGTAAAGTCAGAAAAGAAAAATGAAAAAGCCAAAATAGAAAACAAAGAAGCTACTACCAGAGCTTCAAAAAATATTCATCCGTCTCCAATAGTAAATCCGAATCCCGCTCCACCTAAGCCAAAAATTCCTCTATATAAAGGCGGCAACGGAACCGGTGGCAATGGCGCCACGGAAGACAATGGATACAGGAACCAAGGTTACAAACCGGGTAATGGAGATGCAGGAAGTCCAAATGGTAATCCTGACTCTTATGGAAATTCGCCCACCGGAAGAAGCGGTGTGAGTGTAGTCCGCGGCCTTTCAGGGCGCAGGCCTATCCACTTCCCGAATATGCAGGGCGACTTTAATGAAAATGCAAAAGTGTATGTGGATATACAGGTAAATGCCGCAGGAAAAGTTACCAGTGCTGTGGTATCAAGAGGTACCACTACTTCCAATCCTTCTCTCAGAAATACTGCGATTGAAAAAGCAAAAGAATTAAAATTTCCACCTGCTCAAAGTGATATAGAAAGCGGTACTATACTTTTTATATTTGTCCTCAAAAGTTAGGCTCACTAAAAATTACAATTTTAAATGAAACTTCCCATATCCTGAATTTGATTATTTACAGTAAACAAACCTACCTGTCCGGTAGGCAGGCAATTAATCGGGATTTTAATTTTTTTAAGGATCAAATTAATTACTAAAGATTTTTAAACACAAATACTCCTCCCGATAGTTATCGGAATTATTTGTTTGCCGTGTGTGTTAACTTGCAGGATATTTCAACCAATCAACAACCAACCAAATTGACATACCAGGAATCTATACACTATCTCTACAATAAGCTTCCAATGTTCAGTCGTAGTGGGGCAAAAGCTTATAAAGCAGATTTGAAAAATACCATTCTACTTTGCAATTACTTAGGTAATCCCCAAAATAAAATTAAAACCGTTCACATTGCCGGTACCAATGGCAAAGGATCAGTGAGCCATATTCTTTCTGCCATTTTCCAGGAGAATGGTTATAAAACCGGGCTTTATACTTCACCCCATCTGAAAGATTTCAGGGAAAGAATAAAGATAAACGGAAGCATGATTTCTGAATCTTTTATTATTGATTTTGTGGAAAAAACAAAAACTATTTCAGAAGAAATAAAACCTTCCTTTTTCGAACTCACTTTTGTGATGGCGCTGGATTATTTTGCACAACAGAAAGTGGAGGTTGCAGTTATTGAAACCGGCCTTGGTGGCAGATTAGACAGCACTAATGTAATTACTCCTCTCCTTTCCATAATTACCAATATCAGTTTTGATCATAAAGATATCCTGGGTGATACGCTTGCAAAAATTGCTTATGAGAAAGCAGGAATTATCAAGCCCCGAATTCCCGTTGTGATCGGTGAAAGCATTTCTGAAACAAGATCCGTTTTTGAAAAGAAAGCAAAAGAAACAAAGTCTGAAATATTTTTTGCAGAAAAAGAATATGAAATTATTTCATCAGATTATAATATAGCACATTTAGATATAGAGGTTCTGGGTAAAGAAAAAAAAGAAAAAAATAATTATCGTCTTGATCTTAACGGGCTTTATCAGAACAAAAATATTCTTAGTGTCCTTGCGGCTCTCGATGTATTAAAAACACATTTTCCTTTAAAAGAAGAAAAAATAAAAAGTGCTTTATCCAATGTAAAAAAACTCACCGGGCTTCACGGCAGATGGGAAGTTATTCATGAAGAGCCAACCATAGTGCTGGATGTAGCTCATAATGAGGACGGAATAAAACAACTCATTAACCAGATCAATAAAAGTAAATTCAATAAACTTCATATTGTTTTTGGAATGGTAAAAGATAAAGACATAGAAAAAGTGTTGGAACAATTTCCAGAAAATGCAATCTATTATTTTACCAAAGCGCAGAATCCACGGGCATTACCGGAAGAAGAATTATTGCAAAGAGCGCAACAATTTAATCTTAAAGGAACTTCATTCAGCACGGTTATCAATGCAGTGAAATCCGCTATGGATAACAGTTCTGCAGAAGATTTGATAATAGTATGTGGAAGTGTGTTTGTAGTGGGCGAAGTTGATTTAGTGTGAAATGGTACTATCCACTATTATTTATTCCAAAAGTCTTATTTATCAATTTAATTAATTACCCGATTTAACTAAACACGAGATATCACACGCGGACAAAGCCCTGTTATAAATCCTTATCTCATCAATAGTTCCATTAAAATAATAGGGGAATAACGAATTATTATCCCTGCCTATAAATACATCATCTGAATTAGGAGTAAAATTTACCGCCTTTGAAACACTACTCACCAAATCTCCATTTATATACATTTTGGCTACTGAGCCATCATAAGTAAAAGCTACATAATACCATTGTCCTTTCTTTATCGGGGTTACACTTGCTACACCGGCAGCAGTACCTTTAGGAATATTATCACCATAACCTCCTCCAAAAGTCTCATTATTTAAATTGGGTGTTCCACATACTACACTATAATCAGTAAATTGTAAAAGGTAAAAACCTTTAGTGTCATCCTGATCTCCTTTAGTTACAATGTTATTCCCACTACAGGTTCCGGTATAAAAGCCATTCACATTCACTATGGCATAAATGGTAATACTATCGGGGTTCAGGCTGTTGCTATTTTTGACCTGCATGTAGCTTGAAGTTCCGTTAAATAGATATGCATTATTTGGATTTCCAAAACGATCTGTTGTCTTAGTGGCATTATTAAATATAATATTATTGCCATAGCCGCTACTGTCCGATAAGCTGCCATTAACAAATGAAAAATAAGCCACTAATCCGTTCTTCAAATTACAAGTGGTGTCTTTTATAACTGTAGTATCATGAACTTGTAAAGTAGTAGTATCATGAACAGGTATGAAGGTTGTGTCATACTCAATTTTAGTCTTAGTGCAGGAAGTGATTCCGGTTGTAACAGAAAAGAAAAAACCAAATACCATTACGATTGCAAACAGGTGAAATATTCTCATAAATAGCTTTTAAAATAGTTAGGGAAAGATTAATTTAATCCTTGTTTTAAGTCTCCGGGTAAAGATATAAGAATAAATCAAATAACAAAATTATTCGTATATATTTATTTGTTCTTATATTATTTTCAATTCCTTCAATGCATAAAATACACAACAATTATGAGTGGCCTGCACAATTTTGTTTTCAATAAAAAGTTTTTTTAATTCCTGCAAAGAAATTTTTTCTATCTGTAGATCTTCATTTTTATCTAACTTTTGTTCACTTGTTTTTACACCACCCTGTGCCAGAAAAAGATAAGTATAGTTATCAAGTACACCGGGGTTAGCCGCAATTCTTCCAACGTTAATAACTGATGAAAACTCATAGCCGGTTTCTTCTTTTAATTCCCTTTTCATAGCTTGCTCAGGCGTTTCATTTTCATCAATAAATCCGCCAGGTATTTCAAGAAGGATTTCTTTAATAGGATGCCTGTATTGTCTTACCATCAGCACCTCTCCTTCTTTTGTGATAGCAACTCCGCAGACAGTAGCAGGCAATTCAACTACAAAATATTCATCAATAATTTTGCCATCAGGAGCTACACATTTATCTTTTCGTGCTGTGAAGTATTGATGCCTGCTTAAATACTCTGAAGATAATATTTTCCATTTCAAGTCCCCGCCCAAATCCTCCCGAATGGTCGAAACAGGCTTTCCAACGTCGGGAACTTTTGAAGCCTTCAAGTTTGATAAATCTTTCATTTTTCATTATTTTTATTTCAAATAGAAATGGTTTCTAAAGTCCTCACCTGAAGAATTTACTTCCACCCCATTCTTTCACGCAATTTTAAAACATGCGCTGTATGATGCCTGCTATGCCATGAATATGATTTTAGTAACTCCCACAAAGTAATACTTCTCTTTTGTTCAGGATGATAGATGGTACGCTGCCACTGGACTTTAGTGATGTCGTCCATTAAACTGCACCATCTCGCATGTAAGGCATGCAATAAAGTAATAGAAATATTTACAGGTAATTTTCTTGTATCTGGTAAATCGGCCCAGGCTTCCTGGTCATAAGGTTTTATCTGAGGATTATCTTCTGTCATCCCAAGCTTAAACCTCGTGTATGCATTGACGTGACTATCTGCAATGTGATGTACCAACTGCTGAACTGTCCAGCCACCGGGACGATAGGGAGTTTCCAATTGTACAGCATCTAAATTTTGAATGGCAAAATCCAAAGAAGTGGGAAGGTGTTTTAGATCATTAATAAGCGATAATTTTAATGCATTATTGAATTCACTTTTATATTCTTCCTGCTCATTTTCTTTTCCTATGGGATAACGAAGTATTTCTTCCTCTGCCATAAAAAATTATTTATTCACGATTTTCAATAATTCTAATTCAAAAATCAATGTTGACCCGCCCGGGATTGCGCCACCTGCCCCTCTGTCGCCATAACCGAGATCTGAAGGAATAAATAATTTCCATTTACTTCCAACGGGCATCAGTTCAAGCGCTTCCGTCCAGCCACGAATAACTCCTGTAACAGGAAGGGTAATTGGCTGCCCTCTTTTATATGAATTATCAAATTCTTTTCCATCAGTCAATGTGCCGACATAATTGGCAGACACAGTATCCTGAGCAGTAGGTATAGGGCCTGTTCCTTTAGTGATAACTTCATATTGTAAACCATCCGGCAAAGAAATTACACCGGGCCGTTTTGCATTTTCTTCTAAAAATTTCCTTCCTTCTTCTTTTACAGTGCTTATCTTTTTGGCAAGAAATTCCTGTAATTTTTGTTGTATTTTCATATTGCTTTCGTCTTCTGAAATTGCTAATGGCTTATTATTATAAACATCGTAAAATGCTTTTTTTATATATTCTGTATTTACGTTTTCTACT
>DASSHD010000680.1:0-2185 GCA_035693085.1 Hanamia sp.
TCCCCCCGCTGGACAATTATCTAACCAAATTATTACTGATTTAATGGCGATTGCTGATCTGCCGGAATGAAGTTACGCCGTTCGACCCCCGTATGCTTCCACGTTGTCAACAGCCACTTACGGAGTCTTTACTTTATCATAAGTGGCTTTCTTATTTCACCTACAATTTTCAACTTTACTTATCGAATTAGTAAATATAATTACCCCAAATAACAAATAAGAACAGTTTAAAGTTTAAAAATTTCTGAATTTTAATATGAAAGTTATGACCCACAAAGTTTGGGAATTCTTCGAATTAGTATTTCTTAGGATTTTCATCAGAATCATCCATCCGTTTTATCAATTTGATTTTTAATTGATCCAGAAAAGTGGTACGGCTTTGTTTTCTAATTCTAATTTCCTGAAATACTCTGTAGAAATTTCCTAAATCTATGTCGAATATTTTCTCAAAGGATGATGCCAGATTTTTAAGGTCGATTGAACCATTATTGAACGAACCAGACGATTGCAATGCATAAAGTAATTCTATTAGAGACACTTTAGAAGCCGTCCATTTTATTTTAGGAGTAGTACTGTTATATTCTCTTCCATAGCCGTCTACTGCTTCCAGTTTATTTATGACACTTTTAATAAATTGTGTCAGGGATTCAAAAGCTAAAATTTTTGAAATTTTGAGGTCATAAAAAGTAGTAAATCTGAGATCTATTTCAGAGCTATCAAAATTCAGAAGCATCCATGAATCCGGTTCTTTTCTTATGAAATAAACTTCATCAAAAAATGTTGAATTTGCTCTGTAATAACTGAGAAATTCTTTATTTTCTATTTGGTATTCATTTATTTTTTTAAGTTCTTTTAGGCAGAAATTCTTCTCATCTTCGATGGATCCTAAGGGTAAATTCGATTGCATTTCAAAAGCTTTTCGGAAATAGAAAAGCTGGCTTAAAAACCTGGGTTTAATATTTTTAAAAAAATTTATTTCATCTACCTGACTGGTAAATTTATAATTGATGATATAGTCCTTTAACGTGGACATTACTTGTAAAATAGCCAATGAAGAAGCTTTCAACCTTTCAATGACATTTATTTCAGTGCTATTTATTTCAGCCAGCATTTTATCCATTTTATCGTAAAGAGCAGAAGTAAATTCATGTAAACTCATAGCCTTATTTTTAAGAAGTTACTTAAACCGATTATTGACATTTACACCATTAGTAGCATTCCTTATACTCCAAAATCCTGGAATGCAACATTTTTCTCAACCTGGTAATATTCATAACCCAGAATGGAATTTATAATAATGGCGTTTCGATGCGGCCCCATGCCCAGGTCGGGAGCATTGAAGCCATGAGTAAGCAGTTCTGCATTTTGTACAAAGATTTCAGAGCCATTTACATCAATTGAATAATTAAACGCTATGTCTAGATCACCGTTATCTTTCCAACATATCCGTTCTTTGACTGGTGCAAAAAAATCAGGAAAAGTGTTTTGGTAGCCTGTAGCAAAGATTACAATGTCAGCAGATTGCTGGTAATGCTTTTCCTGATGCAGGTGGAAAAAATCCAATAAATACTTTCCATTTTTCTGTGTTACATTTCTTAATTCCGTATTGGTTAATAACCGCACAGGTATTTCTCCAAAGTCCTCTGCTAACTCATACATTCTATCATAAATCCGGTCAATCAAAGAGAAATTAATTCCTTTATAGAGCATACTTTGACTTTGAAGTACTTCCGTTTTCTTATGTTCCTGTAAATGATAAAAATGTTTGATGTAGTCAGGGGAAGTCAATTCCAAAGCAAGTTTGGAGTAGTCCATTGGAAAAAACCCTTTCGAACGTGTTACCCAGCTTAGTTGTTTTTGTGAATCACCAGATACCTTTTGCAACAGATCAAAAAATATTTCCGCAGCGCTCTGTCCGGATCCGATTACCACAACTGAATTTTTTTGTGCAAGATTTTCTTTTTGACAGAGATAGGATGATGAATGAAAAACAGTTTTTCCTAAAAACTTTGAACAGAAGGAAGGGATAAAAGGTTCAGTGCCAATTCCACACACAACATGCTTTGCATAACATTTCGTTTGTTCATTACCGTTAGTAATTTGTAATTCATAACACTGCTTCTCATAATCATATATTACAGAGGAAACCAGGCAGTTAAACTGAAGATTATGTAATTGAGATGCA
>DASSHD010000681.1:0-12268 GCA_035693085.1 Hanamia sp.
CAATCTCTGGGATGTGTTCACAGTGTCGCCTATTACAGTATAATCAAGCCGGCGCAAATTGGCAGAACCAATATTACCGGAAATCATTTCTCCACTGTTAATACCAATAGAAAGTTGCGGTGAAAAATCTAAAAGATCAGATTGGGCTGGAAAACTCTTTATTTGTTTTTGTAAAGCCAAACAGGCTTCTATGGCTCTGTCTAAGTGATAATCTCCTTTAAAAATGGCCATGATAGCATCGCCCATAAACTTATCAATATAACCGTTTTGAGCAAGTATTTCCTTCACCATTACATCAAAATACCTGTTTAATAATTTTACTACTTTATCAGCAGATTCCGTTTCTGAGATGGATGTAAAATTGCATATATCTACAAAAACTACAGTAGCTTCTACTGTCTCATTTACAAGAAGTGAGCTTTCAAATTCCCTGCTATCCATAAAACTAAGTACGGATTTATCAACATACATTTTTAATATATTATTCTCTTTGATAGCGTTAAGTGTTTGATGGATCTGGTCAACATATTGAATGGTTTTTTGTAAGGTTACATCCAGGTCTTCAAAATTAACAGGCTTAGTTACAAAATCAAATGCACCACGGTTCATAGCTGCACGTATATTATCCATATCTCCATAAGCAGATACGATAACAGATTTAATAAGCGGGCTTGTTTCATTTAATTTAGTGAGCAATGTAAGGCCATCCATTTCGGGCATATTAATATCTGTGAGCACAATATCCACATCCGAATGTTCCTGTAGTTTTTGAAGTGCATCTTTTCCATTTATTGCAAAAAAGAATTCATACTCACGCTCTCGTATTTGTTTGCGGAATCTCTGCTTTATAAGCAATTCCAGGTCTGTTTCGTCATCTACAACTAATATCTTAATCATGAAATTTATTTAATAATTTTTCTTTTAAAAGATTAAAGTCAAGTGGTTTGGTAAGGAAATCATCTGCGCCAAGTTCCATAGCCTGCTTAAAGTTTTCAGGATCTCCGTAAGCGGTGATCATCATTACTACCGGCGGTGGCGTTACATATTTTTGTTTTATTTTTTCCAGTAATTGCAACCCGCTCATACCGGGCATATTAATATCTGAAAGAATTAAAACCGCTTCAGAATTATGGTTGGAGAGATAGGAGAGAGCTGCCTCGCCCGAAGTTACAAAATCCAATATAATCTCACCGCTTTTTATCATTTTCCTGAAACGCTGCAGAAATAAAACCTGTGTGTCCGTTTCGTCATCTACTACTAAAATTTTCATACCTGTAAATTTAATTAATCATTTAAAATCGTGAATATAAATTATCTTTTCAAGCTATAAATTATTTTTTAAACGGGCAGCACAATTGTGAATTCAGTACCTTCTCCCCGTCCGACCGGGTCGTCCGGGCGGGCTTCTTTACCTGCCTGTGCTGCATCTTCGGCAGACAGGGTATTCACTTTTATTTCCCCACCATGTACTTTCACTATATCATAACTTAAACTTAATCCCAGTCCTGTTCCTTCCCCTGTTGGCTTAGTAGTAAAGAAAGGCTGAAATATTTTACCTATTACTTTTTTTGGAATGCCATTTCCATTGTCACTAACGGTAATGAGTACATGGTTATCAATTTTTTTTGTGCCTACTGTAACAGTTGGTTCGTAGTGGGCGTCAGGCTGAGCTTGTCGAAGCCTTTCTGTTACGGCATAAAATCCGTTTGTAATTAAATTGAGAATCACTCTTCCAATATCCTGCGGAACTATATTTATTTTACCGATACTTTCATCAAAATTTGTTTTCATGGTTGCATTGAAAGATTTGTCTTTTGCCCGCAATCCATGATAGGCTAACCGTAAATATTCATCTGCCAATGCATTTATATCTGTTGGTTCTTTTTGCCCTGAGCTGGCCCTGGAATGTTGCAACATTCCTTTTACGATAGCTCCTGCACGTTTACCATGAAAAATTATTTTCTGTTCATTTTCGTTAATATCATTGGCAATTGTTTTTGCTTCTTCAATATTTCCATTATTTAATTCTTCTCTCATTTCACCAATTAATTCTGAATTTACTTCTGAAAAATTATTTACAAAATTTAATGGATTTTGTATCTCATGCGCAATACCAGCCGTGAGTTCACCGAGGGAAGCCATTTTTTCGGATTGAACGAGTTGAGTTTGTGTGGATTTTAGGTCTTCAAGTGATTTCTGCAACTGTTCTGTGCGATGCTTCACCTTTTCTTCCAGTATTTTATTTTCTTTTTTTAGTCTTCGCGAACGGTAAACAATATACAATCTTAATAACCCCAAACCCAACAAAACGAAAATAGTATATGCCCACCAGGTTTCATACCAGGGAGGAGTAATCTTAAATTTAAATGCAGCCGGTGCCTCCCATTTTCCATCAATTGCTTTGCTGCTTATTTTAAAAGTATATTTTCCCGGAGAAAGGTTTAAGTAATTTTCTGTGAAAGGGTTAATCTTTGGAGCACTCCAGTTTTTATCAATGCCTTCCAGGATGTAGGTATAAAAGGTAGTGTCTGGCCTGCTTAAATTTGATTGTGCAAATTGAAACTGTAAATAGTTTTCATTATGAGGCAGAGAAAGGTTTACCGGTAAGTTATATGGTCCGGAAACGCTGTCCCATTTAAATTTAGGATGGCGGGAATAAATACTATCTGCTGAACTCCTGATAAAATATTGCGGCTGTCCCATTACGGTCATTCCGGATATATAAGTTGCTACTGAATCATTGCTGGGTTTAATTTGATTAATTACGGTAATGCCATTGTCTCCCCATAAATATTTCCCCTCATGAGTAACAGCATCCGTTGACCAGGAGTTGGTTTCTTTCAACAATCCCTGTGATTTATCCAGCAGCGAAATTTTCCATTCGTTAGTGGTATCTCCCGGCACGGGGGCAGTTATCATACTGATTTTGTTATTGGTACCGGCAAGTACGGTTCCATTATATTCCAGCAGGGATAATACTGTATTGTTCGACAATCCTTGATTTGTAGTTATGCTTGTAAGAGTGCCTTCTTTGGTATCCGCCATATAGATTCCTTTATCTGTGCCTATCCACATTCTTCCGGATTTATCTTCAAGCATCATTCGAAGGCAGGTATCTTTTAAACCAGGTTGGCTATTTAAATATTTTACGGTTCCTTCTACAGGGTTTACTATATCTATTCCGCCTTTTTGTGTAGCAAGCCATATTAAGCCATCCTTGTCCTGCTTAGCATCCAGTATGGCATCATCACTCAAACCACCGGAAAAATCTGTATGAAGGATCATTTTCTTTGCAGAGTCTAATAGAAAAATGCCCTTGCTTGGCCCTGTAAGCCAGGTATTGCCAGATCTATCACTAAATGCAGCATAAACGGTATCACTCACCAACCCTTCTTTTTTACTAACCTTTAATAATGTTTTATTAATTGGATTAATGATATTGAAACCACCATCGGTAGCAACTACCATATTCCCGTTTTTCTTCCAAAAAGACTGCACAAAATTATCACATAAGCCATGCGATTTGTCAAGCAAATGCATTTTGTTTCTTTGTGGGTTTACTATAAAAACACCTTTTTGTGTGGCCACCCAAAGGTTATTGGCTCCATCTTCCATTAAACTTATTATTTGCGTGGTACCTAATGGATGCACAGTTTCTCCGTTTTGATCTATCATATTTAATCCTGTTGTAGATGCTACCCATGTACGGTTATAATTATCCTGGACGATAGAAGTAACTAAATCCCCACTTAACCCATCGCTTTGATCAATATATCTGATCTTTCCATCGTCAACGTCCGCTAATTCAATTCCGCGACCCGAAGCTTTCCATATCTGGCCTTTATCGTCACAGAATAAATCTAATGTGAACCTTCTCCTGAATCCTTGTGAGATGCCATAATATTTTATGGTGCCGGTTTTAATATCAACAGCATTCAAACCATCAGGTGATGCAAGCCAGATTCGTCCTTTTTTGTCGCCGGCTATTGCCGATAAAGTATCACTACTAAGCCCATTACTTTTGCGCAGATATTTTATTTTTCCTGATGAAGTGTTAATAATATCTACACCATCATCATTTGTAGTGATCCAGATATTCTTATTGCTGTCTTGCAAAATCTGCACAAGAAGATTGCCGGATGAACCAGAGAAACCCGATTTCGCATCCAGGTTTTTAAATGTCCGGGATAAGGGATTGATGATACTTATTGACGAGTCAACCAGGTTATACACCCATATATTTCCCTTTTCGTCCTTAGTCATTTTAGTCAGTCCTCTTTGAGGATACCCTATTTTGTTTGAATAACTAATTTGGCCATTATGGATATCTATCATTCCAACGCTGCCTCCCTTTATAAACCATATATTATCGTAATTATCTTCTGTAACACCTGTGATAGCCCGATCGCTTGCTGATCCTTGTATGAATGTTTTAATACGCACTCCGTCATATCGGAAGAGACCCTCAACACTGCCTATCCATAAAAGTCCATTATGATCCCTGAACAATGAAGTAATTAATTTTGCGTGCATTCCCTGTGGTTGCCCAAAATCATAAATAGCCAACGGTTTACCCTTTTGCATTACCGGCTCACCGGCATTAACAGTGGGAACAGGGCCTAAAGCTGTAGTTTTAAAATCCAGCGGATGTGAAGGTAATTTATCAAGACTGAAATCTTTTTCAGGAAGTTTATTAAAATCGAAATGAACTTCTTCAGGCGGTTTGTTGAAAGGCTTAAACCCCGTTGAATCATAAGGGAACGCGGGTAAAGCATTAATATCGAATTTTTTTACCAAAGGCGTTATGCCGCTCTTGCTTGCAGTATCCCATTTTAATTTTTTTGTTGCGCCAAACACAAGCGGTACCGTTACAGGTTTTGTATAACCCAATTCAGTTTCCGGGAAAGGAATGTTATTAGAATTGTTGCAGGAAAAGAAAATAATTACGGCGAAAAGAAAACCGGATATTCGAAAGAGCCAACAGTTAGATTTGATCATTTATGATAACTTTTATTAAAGCGGATTTAAAGATAATAAAATTATATATGCAAAGCTTTTGAAAACAGTAAATCAAGAAATAATCAATTTTTTTATTTCTTTATTGCTCTGCACTGGTACAAACAGATTTATGGATTTCACTGATTACGTCTGTGTGATCTTTTAATCCTTCCAACTTGCCTACCGGCCAGATCCGTGGTTCAGACAACAGGTAGTTGAATAATAAATGTTGATCCTTCATTTTCCTTTGTCTCCACTTTTAATTCTCCTCCATGCGCTTTTACAATATCATAGCTCAAACTCAAACCCAGTCCCGTTCCCTGCCCCGTGGGTTTTGTAGTAAAGAATGGTTGAAAGATTTTATCAACTACTTTTTGCGGGATGCCATTGCCATTGTCAGTAACGGTAATGAATACATGATTCCCTGACTTTTTTGTACTGACGGTTACAGTTGGCTCATACTTTAAACCTTGAAGGTTTTGAAAACCTTCAAGGTTTGTTGTATTCTTCTTTTCATTGACCGCATAAAACGCATTATTAAACAAATTCAAAAGCACCCTTCCAATATCCTGTGGAATAATATTTATTTTTCCAATCGAATTGTCAAAATCTGTTTTCATTTCAACATTGAAACTTTTATCTTTTGCTCTCAGGCCATGATAGCTCAATCGCAAATATTCATCAGCCAAAGCATTGATATCTGTGAATTCTTTTACACCTGTGCTTGACCGTGAATGTTGCAACATTCCTTTTACAATATCCCCGGCACGTTTGCCGTGGTGATTTATTTTTTCTGAATTTTCTATTACATCATTGGCAATTTCGTTTGCATCATCAATATTTCCTTTACTCATTTCATCCTTCATTTCAATAAGCAACTCTTTGTTAACATCAGAAAAATTATTTACAAAGTTTAACGGGTTTTGAATTTCATGTGCAATACCAGCGGTGAGTTCGCCGAGCGAAGCCATCTTTTCTGATTGGATCAATTGCTTTTGGGTAGATTTTAATTCGGATAAGGTTTTTTCTACCTTTTCTTTTTGATGTTGTAGTAAAATATTTGCTTTCTTTTTCTGCAAGTTATTTCTGTAAAGGATGAATGCTATCATCAGGATGATAACCAAACCAGCAATAAATCCATATTGCTTCATACGGCTTTCTTTTTCAAATTGTTCCTCCTGAATTTGCTGTTGACGGTGTTGTTCTTCAGCTAATGTTTTTTGGAGATCCTGCACTCTCTTTGCACCATAAAGGTCATCATTTGCGGAAATGTACAATTTTAAATAATAATAGGCTTGGTTCAGATTTTTTGGCTCATACATTTCAGCTAATAACTTACTGTTCTCTATTATTTCTAATTTGTACCCGATAATTTGCGCTTCACTCAGTCCTTCTTTGGCATAATAAATACATGAATCAGTTTCTTCCATTTCTTTAAAAAATCCCGCAATGATTCTGCAGGCATCAGAGGTTGAAAAGTGGTCTTTTTTATTTTGAAATATTTCGATGCTTTTGTGTAGGTATCCGAGAGCTAATTGGTGCTTACCCCGGCGATATTGAAGATCGCCGAAAAACATCAACAGTACCGGATGCCAGGCATCGGAATTTAGTGTTGCACTATAAGTGTTTTGCAGGTGTAGGAAGGCAGAATCCAACTGGTTATTTTGCATATAAGTTTCCCCTAAATTAAGCTCATTTAAAACCTGCAAATCTTCCAGTCCGTCTTCGTTTTTCAGAGTGGCAATCATTTGGTTGGCTCTAAGATAAAAACTGATTGCTTTGGGATTATCATTTAAGTCCTGGAATATATTTCCAATATGGCACAAACACGTGGCGATTTGAAACTGAAAATGGTTTTCGTCAGCGAGCTGTAATGCCTGGTAATCCTCATTTAATGCCTTCGGCAGATCCCCCTTTGTTTCAAATGCATTACCCAGACTAACCAGGCACTTTACTTCACCGATTAAATATCCGATCCGTTTTGCAAATGCCAATGCACGAGTGCCATACATAATGGCTGAATCCATATTGTGATTTGAGTACACATCGCATAACCGGGCCATAATCAAAACTCTGCTTTTATCCTCTTTAGAAGTGGCCAACTCATTTCTCAGGCTGTCAGCTTGCCTATAGTCATTGAAACTTTGTGCTGAGCAAACGCCAAATACAAATAATAGAAAGAGCGTAAATTTTAAATTCTTGTTCATCAAATAGTTTTAAATAGTAACTCAATAATAAACTTACTCCCTTCACCTTCTTTCGTCTCCGCCTTTATCTCTCCACCTGCTGCTTTAATAATATCATAACTCAAACTTAATCCCAATCCTGTTCCGCTTCCTGTAGGTTTGGTGGTAAAAAAAGGCTGAAATATTTTATCTACAACGTTTTTGGGAATGCCGTTTCCGTTATCACTAACGGTAATGATTATGTTATTTTCAGATTTCTTTGTAGTTACTGAAACCGTTGGTTCGTACGTCTGTCCTGCTGAGCTTGTCGAAGCATGGCTTCGCTCAGCACAAGCATAGAAAGCATTGTTGTATAAATTCAAAAGCACTCTTCCAATATTTTGTGGAATGATATTTATTTTCCCGATACTTTCATCAAAATCTGTTACCATTTCTGCATTAAAATTCTTGTCTTTTGCTCTTAACCCATGATAACTCAATCGTAAATATTCATCCGCCAAAGCATTAATATCAGTTGGTTCTTTTACACCTGTACTTGACCGTGAGTGCTGCAACATGCCTTTTACAATATCGCCTGCACGTTTGCCATGATGATTTATTTTTTGTTCGTTTTCTTTGATATCATCTGCAAGTTCTATTGCCTGTTGATTATTGCCATTTGCCAATTCGCTTTTCATTTCATCTATCAATTCTGTATTTACCTCAGAAAAATTATTTACGAAGTTTAACGGGTTTTGTATTTCATGTGCAATGCCTGCAGTAAGCTCTCCAAGGGAAGCCATTTTTTCTGATTGGATGAGTTGGGATTGTGTATTTTTCAACTCTTCAAGGGTTTGCTCAACTTTGGATTTTTGATTATCTATTTCCTGTTTTTGTTTTTGAAGCAGGACAAATGATCTTTTCCTGTAAATATTTCGTCGCCAGAGTCCACCTGCAACCAATAGCAATATTAAAAGACCGGCTAACAGAATATATACATTTAAACGATTACGGTATTGCAATTGATCTTGTTCTATTTTTTGCTTTAATTCCTGTTGATGTATCTGTTCATTAAATGCATAACTCTGAGCCTCTCTTGTTTTTTCCCTGCTAAACAATTTTTCTCTTAAAGCAATGGATAATTGCAGGTATTTTATAGTGCTGTCCTTCATTCCTCTCTGATTATAAATATGAGCCAGATGTGTAGCAGCCCTCAATTCTCCTTCAGGGTAAGACTGTACACCTTTTTGTTTTATTGACTTTTGAGCATAATAAACGGAAGAATCAATTTGGTCGGTTGATTCAAAAATTTTAGACATTCCGTTGTATATATCTACCAGGTCAATATAAATAGCTGATTTTTCAGCAACAGGAATACCTTTCCTGTAATATTCCAATGCCTGTGCATTCATTCCTTTGTCTGCATAGATATTTCCAAGCGTTAAATAAATACCACTCCATTCCTTAGTAAGCGCATACGATTTCAGTCCATAGTACAAGGCAGAATCAGGTTGATTGAGTTTTTCATAAGCAGAACCCAGGAGTCCTAATATAATAGCCCTTGTTCCGGTGTGAACTTTTGGAGATTTTGAAAATAATTCTGCCTGGAGGCCATATTTGAGAGCCTGTTCATAATCGTCCTGCTCCAGGTAACAGGTCATTAATGTAGAATTAGCAGTGGCAATCAGAATAGTGTCCTTAAGGTTTTCAGATAAAGACAAGTTTTTAAAACCAAAATCCAATGCGCCAATGAAATTCCCATTAAGCGATAAGGAAAAAGACAAAAGACCAAGGCAGTTGGCTTCCCCGGTTTTATAATTAATTTGTTTCGCGATTTCTAACCCTTTCCGTCCATAGTTTGCTGCTGAATCTTCATCCAAAAAAACGAAGGACCATCCTATATTATCAAGCAAATCTACCTTACTGGAGTCGGCTTTGGTTTGTGAAAGCTCATGCTTTAAACTATCCCGGTAATTATGTTGACCGATTGCATCTTTGAAAGATAAAAATGACACCAGGAGTATAAAAAATGTTTTTTTCATTATGCTTTGTTATTTGGTAATTGAATAATAAACTCACTTCCTTCTCCATCTTTACTTTCCACTTTTATCTCCCCGCCATGCGCTTTTACAATATCATACGCTAATGACAATCCCAATCCGGTTCCTTCACCCGTTGGTTTTGTAGTAAAGAATGGTTGAAAAATTTTATCAATTACTTTTTGTGGAATGCCATTTCCGTTGTCACTAACGGTAATGATGACACTATTTTCAAATTTTTTTGTAGATACTGTAACAGTTGGTCCGTACGAAATAAGATTCTTGCTTTTTTGTTGGTTTACTGCATAAAAGGCATTATTAAAAAGATTAAGTAACACCCTTCCAATATCCTGCGGGATGATATTTATTTTCTCAATTGAATTATCAAAATTTGTTTTCATCGTGGCATTAAAACTCTTGTCTTTTGCTCGTAATCCGTAATAACTTAATCGTAAATATTCGTTGGCAAGTTTATTGATGTCTGTTGGTTCTTTTTTGCCGGTGCTGGTTCGCGAATGCTGGAGCATGCCTTTTACAATAGCATCGGCACGTTTGCCGTGGTGATTTATTTTTTCTTCATTGTCTTTAATATCATTTGCAATTACTTTTACTTCTTCTGTATTCCCCTTATCAACTTCATCAACCAATTCACTTATCAGCTCTCTATTTACATCAGAAAAATTATTTACAAAGTTTAAAGGGTTTTGTATTTCGTGGGCAATGCCTGCAGTAAGTTCTCCAAGGCTTGCCATTTTTTCAGATTGGATGAGTTGTTTTTGGGTGGATTTCAAATCTTGCAATGTGCTTTCCACTTTTGCGTTTTGTTGCTGTAATACCACATTAGCTTTCTTTCTTTGCCGGTTATTCCTGAAAAGAATAAAAGCGATACCCAGCAATACTGCCAGCCCTGCCAAAAATCCGTTCTGCTTTAACCGGTTTTGTTTTTCTATTTGCTCTTCCTGAATTTGTTGCTGGTGTTCCTGCTCTTCTGAAAGTGTCTTTTGAAGTTCCTTTATTTTTTGAGCGCCATAAAGCGAATCATTGGCAGCAAGTTCTATCTTAAGATATTGTAAAGCCTGCTTTGTGTCAGTATGATCATATTGCCCAGCTAATATCTTACTATTATTAAGTATCCCTGTTTGGTAATCAAATTTAAGTGATGCATCCAGCCCTTTTTTTGCATAGTAAATTACAGAGTCCGGATTATTCTTTTCTTTGAAAAACCCGGAAATGATGGAACTGGCATCTGCTGTTCCAAAAGGGTCCTGGTAAACATCATAAGTTGCTATAGCCTGGTGCAGGTAATTGAAAGCCTTTTCAAAATTTCCTCTTTTGAAAAAAAGCTCACCATAAAACATCAATATAGTCGGGCGGATACTGTACAAGTCAGTAAACCCGGGAGAGAACGCATCATTGTATGCTTTTTGGAGAAAAATGTCAGCAGAATCCAATTTGTTCAAATCTGAGTAATCTGTACCCAACCAGAATTCAATATAAATTTTCCAATAAAGGTCATGTGGTGCATGCTTTATTGATTCATTGATTGATTGTGCCCTTCTAATAAAATCAACCGATTTTAATTCATCGCCCAAGAAAAAGTAGCAGGCTCCTATGCTGTTAAGGCAAATGGCAGTTTCAAGCCGGTATTTATTTTTTTCTGCTAATTGTAAAGCTTTAAATAGCGTATCAAGTGCTTGCGGAATATTGCCATGAAATGACGATGAAATACCGAGGCTATTTAAAATCCGAACTTCTCCTCTTGTGAATTTGAGTTTCCTTGAAAGTTTCAGCCCTTTCTTGCTGTAATAATTGAGTGAATCAATATTAGACCATTGATAGGCGGTGCATAAATCAACAATCATCAACACACGATTGGTATCAGCTTTTGAATTAATTAATTCCTTCTTTACTTCATCAATGTGTTGTAAGCCTTCAGCATTTTGTGCTGATACTGTATTGCATATAAATGCAAGAAAAAAAGCAATGGATATTTTTATCATTTTATTTATTAAACTGGTAATTGAATTTTAAACTCACTTCCTTTCCCCTCTTTGCTTTCTACTTTTATTTCCCCACCATGCGCTTTCACAATATCATAGCTCAAACTCAACCCCAATCCCGTTCCTTGTCCTGTGGGTTTTGTAGTAAAGAATGGCTGAAAGATTTTATCAACAATGTTTTGTGGAATGCCGCCACCATTATCACTAACGGTAATGATTACATGATTATCAGATTTCTTTGTTGTTACTGAAACTGTCGGTTCATACGAAATAAGATTCTTGCTTATTTGTTGATTCACTGCATAGAAGGCGTTATTGAATAAATTGAGAAGCACCCTTCCAATATCCTGCGGAATGATATTTATTTTTCCAATAGAATTATCAAAATTAGTTTCCATTTTTGCATTGAACGATTTGTCTTTTGCACGAAGCCCGTGATAGGAGAGACGTAGATATTCATCTGCCAATGCATTAATATCTGTTGGTTCTTTTACACCTGTGCTGGTTCGTGAATGTTGTAACATTCCCTTTACAATATCTCCGGCGCGTTTACCATGATGGTTTATTTTTTCTGAATTATCTATCACATCATTTATTAGTTCATCTTGTAACGTGTCATCTCTTTCTGCTTTCTGCTTTAAGCGTTCTGCCTTCAGTTCTTCCAGTATTTCTTTATTTATTTCAGAAAAATTATTGACGAAGTTTAGCGGGTTTTGAATTTCATGGGCAATGCCTGCGGTTAGTTCACCAAGAGAAGCCATCTTTTCAGACTGGATCAATTGTTTTTGAGTTGATTGCAATTCAACAAGCGTTTCCTCCGCTTTTTTTCTGGCTGCTTTTATTTCTATTAAATCGTGCTCGGCTTGTAAGGCATGGGCTTCGGCTACTTTTAAATCATTAAACCTGGTAAAGGTGAGGTTGAACACTGCTGCGAAACGTTGTAATAACAACATGGTTTCTTCGGGCTGTTCATCAGGCGAGGCCATGCCGATAAATCCTTTTGAGAAATAACTGATGTATTGTATTCTTCTTTTTTGCTCAAGTCCGCCTTGAAATGGAACAAGCA
>DASSHD010000682.1:0-3361 GCA_035693085.1 Hanamia sp.
TTTTAACTAGTTACTTGATTATTAATGACTCTTATATTAATTAACCAGTCTGCTATAAATCTTTTTGATTATATTATGTTTCCTGTTATTTATTTTGAAATTTCTTAGCAGAGATACCATTCAAGTCATATACAATTTTCCCAGCTCGGATAGTCAACTCTGCTTGAAACTTACGAGTTCCATCCATCTTATTATTACCCGCATCAACAAAACCAAATTTCCCATGCAAAAGATTTAATACTGCAACATCCGCCACTGCCCCCACGCTCAAATTCCCCAAGTCCTCTCGTTTAATAGACATTGCAGGGTACCATGCAGCTCTCGCCATAACTGCCTGTAAACTCATCCCCATATTCAAAAATTTAGACATCAAATTGAGAATATTTTTCATTCCGGCATTCATACTAAAACGATGTAAATCGGTACCAAAAGAATTGGGTAATAAGCCTTGTTTAAGTGCTGGCATTGCCTGGCTAAACCAAAAGCCTGCTCCGCCATGGCCCGCATCAAATAAAATTCCCCTTTTCTGTGCATCCAGCACAAATGGCCTCACTTTCCCTTTTTCATCAACCACAGACATTCGCTCATGAACATCCTCATAAGTATCTGTAAGTATATCACCTGGCCGCAAATGACTCAACTGCCCTTCAAGAGACAACTTTGGCATATCAGTTTCCACCAGAATTGGGACACTCGAACACGAGGCCGCTTCTATAGCTTTGGTAAAAGGCATCCAATCACTACCACTATAATGCCCAACACATACTCCGACTATAATGCCAGAATATTTTTTAATTGTCTCACAAGTCATACGGGCATTCATGGTAGTAGTGTCATGCATCTCAGGAGACCCTGAACTAAAGCCAAAATCAAAAATATCAAGAAAAGACAATACGCGGGTTTTAGACCTATCAATGACATTTTTTTTAAATAAAGGGAAATTCCTCCAGCCAGAAGTCCCTGCATCTACCATGGTTGTAACACCGGATCTGAAAGAAAAAGCATCAGGATCTACACTGTCCCATCCATCCGCAAATCCGTCTTTACTACCAACAAAAATATGGGTGTGTATGTTGATAAGCCCCGGTGTTACATACAATCCACTCACGTCCACTACTTTTTTCGCATCCTTTGCAGAAATATCAGGCGCCACTTCAAATATTTTACCATCCACGATGGCTACATCCATCTTTGAATCTATATTATTCTTCGGGTCAATCACATGACCTCCCTTTAATAAAATATCGATCTCCTGGGCATTGGATATGGACGGAACCAGGCAAACAAAAAGAAAGATAAATATACAGGCATGTTTTATCTTACTGTTAAATGATCTTTTTATATTGAACATTTTTAATCTTTTAATCGTTTATAATAAATAACTATTTTAAAAAAGGACATCAGGTACATCTTCTTGCATCGCTAATGGTGGGCCGCCAGGTACTATTATTGGTTTACGGTTAACAGACCTGTTATTGCGCTTTGCTGTAAATTTGGCTGTACCTTATTCAACCATATAAATCGAACCAGACATCGCGTCTCCTGAAAGAGTTCCCGTATAAGTAAAAGTGATACTATCTCCTGGAATACGCGCTGAACTACGAAGCATTACCTGATTACCCTCAATGGTGCCAATCAGTTCCCTCGGTGCTGATAGCCCCCACTATGTGAGCCCTGCAACCAGTTGCCATCCTGCTCTATCATCCATGTATATGGACTTCTACTATTATATAACTCCTTGGCTACTACTAATAATTTCCTAAATTTTTATATTCCTTGGCTGCAAGACCATTCCGGTCCCATACAATTTTGCCTCCACGAATTGTCATTTCACCTTCAAACTTCTGTGTACCCATAATTTTATAATCTCCACAATCCATAAAACCAAAATTTCCTTTTCTAATTCCTAATATTGCGATATCAGCTACAGCCCCTTTGCTCAGATTTCCCAGATCATTCCTTTTAATGGAAACTGCTGGGTTCCAACTACCACGTAATACTACATCTTCTAAGGCCATTCCCATATTCAAGAACTTGGACATACTGTTTAACATATCCTGCATTGCACCATTCACACTATTATGATGCATATCACTTCCAAATGAATCAGGCCAAAACCCATCTTTTATCGCCGGGATCGCCTGACTGAACCAAAAACCTGCCCCTCCATGGCCTAGGTCAAACAGAATCCCCCTATTTTTAGCCTCCAATACATATGATTGTATCTTACCGGTACGCTCATCTACAACAGGAGTTCTTTCTTCGACCTTTTCAAAGCAATGGGTAAGTATATCCCCTGACTTCATCCGACTCAACTGACCTTCTAACGACAAGTTCTTAAGATGACATTCCACGAACAGAGGAACATTCGACATACTGGCAATCTCCTCTGCTCTCTCAAAAGGAGCCCATTTACCACCATCATAATGCCCAATACAGATTCCAACTATAATATCAGAATACCTTTTTATCATAGCAGACGCCATTTGAGAACTCATATCATCAACATTTTCAGAGCCCGGACCTTGTATCATACCTTCCCCGAATGCGTTCAGAAATACCAATACACGTGTTTTTGACCGATCAATAACCTGTTCCTTAAAAGTGGCAAAATTTCTCCATCCTGAGGTTCCAGCATCTACCACAGTTGTCACCCCCGAGCGAAGAGTAAAGTCGTCCGGTTTTACACTTGATGACCCGTTAGCAAAACCAGCAGTTGGTCCTACAAAAACATGAGTATGAATATCTATCAATCCGGGTGTAACATAATATCCATTGGCATCCACTACTTTTTTTGATTGCGAGTAAGGAATATCCTTACTTACTTCAGCTATTTTCCCGTCTTTAACAGCTACGTCCATTTTTGAATCTATACGGTTCTTCGGATCAATTACATGTCCATTCTTTATCAAGAGATCAAATTGTTGAGCTTGCGTAATTGCAGGAACAAAGAAGACAAATAAGTTTAATGCTACAGTAAATGTAGAATACAAAATTACTTCTTTTACTCCGCGTTTAGTTGATAAATAATTTATACTCAATGATGCCCTCCTTTTTAAAACAATTTTTCGATTCTTGAAATAATAAATAAACTGATGCCTTACGTAAGTATCTATTACTGAATAAATTCATGTAAGTTTAGTAACTTAACTTTCTATTATTTTTAAATTCCAATACTTATTCACCGATATGTGTCTGGTTTCACATATAATTCTGCAGCAATTCCATTTAAATCCCAAACCACTTTCCCTGCTCTGATTGTCAGTTCTGCTACAAGTTTCTCCTTTCCCATAACTTTTTTGTTACGCACGTCTATAAATCCAAAATTTCCTTTTTGCAAACTAAGGACAGCAACATCTGC
>DASSHD010000683.1:0-3961 GCA_035693085.1 Hanamia sp.
ACTTACATCAATCGGTACCCCATCAACAATATATAAAGGTCCGGTATTCCCAAAAGTTCCCATCCCTCTAATTCTGATTTGTAATGGAGCGCCAGGTTCACCTGAAGCTGCGGTAATTTCAGCTCCCGGCACTCTTCCCTCAAGTGCTTCATTTAAATTGGAAAAGGGCTGGTTTTTAATGTCTTTAGACGAGACCGAAGTAATAGCGCCTGTTAGATCACCTTTTCTTTGTGTTCCATATCCCACCACTACTACGTCATCCAATCCAGAAATGGCCCTTTTTAACGTTAGGGTTATCTCAGTTTGACTTCCAACACTCACTCTTCCATTCTGATATCCCACACTCGTAAATTCCACCACAATATTTCTATTGTTAGGTGCTGTAAGTGTCCATCGTCCATCAGAATCCGTTGTAGTTCCTATCTTAGTTCCTACGATTAACACCGATACATTCTGAAGAGGTTTCCCTTGTTCATCAACTACTCTTCCATGAATTTCAACTGGAGGAGGTAAAGCAGTAACATCTGCCAATTGGAAGACTGCAGATTTGTATATTTCTTGTGCCTGAATAACAATCGTGTTCCTTACAATTGTATAAGTTAGCTGCTGCCCTTTCAAGCAAGCGGATAAAGCCTGCTCAAGTGTTGCATCTTTAAGGGCAACATCAATAGGTGCTGTTTTTAGTATCATGTCTTTATCGTAAAAGAAATGAAACCCCGTTTGTTGCTCAATAGTCCTAAAAACTTCTGATAGATGAATATTATTTTTAACTATAGTTATCCTTTGTGCATGGGGTTTTGCGTTAATCTGGAAAGTAAAAAATAACAAAAAGGCAATTGTTAATTTCATAATCATCCATGTTTTGGTTCTCAATGAATTGGCGACATTTTTATTTTGGCCGCCTACAGTTAAAATCATAGTTTTGATTTTTGGTTATAAATTTGTTTCAACGACGTTTTTGCCATAAGACCAATAATGCAACGAACATTACATATATTTTTTGCCTTTATTATCGGTTCCAATAAAAAAAATGGCCTTTATGTTATATGAGTTCTTTTATTATAGTTCTGGGTGGGTTAGAGAAGCATTTTTTTTCAATATTTTTTATAGCTTGCCATTCAGAGGTATTTTGTTTATCTGTTTTTCCACAAATCCGTTTCCGGTGTGGATTATTTTTTTACAGGGAGACGCTCAATATTCTTTAATGGCAAAAGAAGCCAGATAGGTACTCTTCTTTTACCCTAATTCTTACAATCTAAAGGGGGCAATAACTCAATATATCTTTACAAATTTCACGCAGTCAGGTTTAAAGATATTGATCTTTTGCCCTGTAGGGATCAGTAGCCCGGTTTTCTTATTACGTTTAAAAATCGTTATATCATTGGTGCCTCCGTTCGCAACTATCAGAAAATTTCCAGAGGGATCAATTGCAAATGTTCGGGAGTCTTTTCCCAATGTGGATTGCCGTCCTACAAAAGTTAGCTTTCCATTATTTTTATTAATAGAATAGATTATCAATTCATTCAGAACATTTCGGTCTGATCCGTATAAATATTTACCATCTGGAGAAATATGAATATCTGCACCATCGCCAATTCCGGAATAGCCAGGAGGAAGTACAGATACGGTTTGTAACAAGGTTAGATGACCCTCCTTATACCTGAAAGCAGTTATAGTTGAATTAACTTCATTTATTAAATAGGCATATTTATTATTGGGGTGAAAAGTCAGGTGCCTCGGACCGCTTCCCGGGGCAATACTAATGAAAGGTTGGGCAGCAGGCGTAAGCGGAGAAGGTCTCTGTTTCGGATCAAACTGGTAAATATATACTTTATCTGTTCCAAGATCCTGGGCAAGAAGGAAATGATTGTCCGGGGAGATTACAACGGAGTGCACATAAGGTTTGGTCTGCCGCATTTTATTAATACTGCTTCCTTCGTGTTTGATAACCTGGATGTCAGCTCCTAATGAACCATCCTTTTCAACAGGAATTGCTGATAAAGATCCACCTCCGTAGTTTGCTGCAAATACATATTTTCCTGTAGCATCAGACGAAACATAAGTTGGCCCCGCACCTCCCGAGGATTGTCTGTTTATTGATTTGAGAACCCCGGAAATTGAATTATAAGTAAAGGCATTAATATAACCGGTTTTTTCTTCACTGACAGCATAAACATACTTTCTATTGGAAGAAACAGTAAGATAAGATGGATTACCAACAGCAACCATGGATTTATAACTCATTTTTCCGGTAATGGGATTAAACTCGTAAACATAGATGCCTTTGCTTTCGCCAGTGTTAGTTGAAGTACCTACCAGTAAATGGGAGTCTGGATTTTGACCATATAAAATGGATACTGAAGCAAAAAGAATTATTAGAGTAACTAAAGATTTACGTGCCATAAAGTAATTTTTATTCATGATTTAATTGACATCCATTTTCAGTTTATATAAGGCTGGCGCTCCGATACTATTTACCATTACAAAAGTTTTAAATCCTCCGGAATTAAAAGGCCACCGTTATCCTGATTTTCCGAAAGAAGCCAAACCAGCCTTTGAACATTGCATTACATTGATTCTGTCATAATCAATAAATCAGACAGGAATACACTAAAGATCTTTTTAATATTTTATGTGTCCGAAATATTTTTCTAATATTGAAATCAAATGGTCACTTTTATCCTGGTATCTCTAAAAAGAAAAAATACCGTGCTTAAAAAATCCCTTCTGAAAATTTCATGCACCAGCATGGTCAAGGTTGGATAAAAATTACTTATTCGAATTTTATTGACATAAAATTTTCAAGTTCGTGAAATGATATTTTGATTTTCGGTGACCAGGACCATTTGATCATACGATCGCTATCATAATCCAATCTGCAAAAATTGGCATTCCATACAGTTCCGTTTTTCGGAGGTACATTATCCAATAAATCCAATATTCCATAAGGGAAAAAAACTTCTGCACTCCATGACCGGATTTGACCACCTGCCTCCATTCCACCCCCAACTACATCAACCACTGTAGTCATTTGCTTTCCGTTCTCATAATGCCATGGAATCCAGTCACAACCTTTATTATTTTTTCTCGAAATCATGAGTATGAGTACTTTATTCAATTGATTGATCTCATATTCAAAATATTCAGGAACCTGGGGATTAGGATGAAAAAAAACTTCAAACGCATCGCCTTCATATATTGCTCCAAAATCCTGGCTTGCCTGGGTAGTGATCTTTCGATCTTCTCCATTGAATAGCAGGTAAATTCCTTTATCAGAATATAATATTTTAAACCGGCTTCTGTAATTATTTCCCCCCGAGTCCAATTTTATCAGTAGATTCCATTTTGCCATTTTCCATTCAATCCCATCTCCCCTCCCTGTTAGTGTAAAATCCTGGCATTTCTTAACAATTAGTGTGTCTTTATTCACTTTTATTGTTTTTTGATCCTTACCTGCAAATGTGTTATTCTTTAATGCCAAAGACTGATCTATTACTCTGCAAGGAAGAAGATTGCTATTTAAAAATAAGAGAATTATCGTCACAGTAATAAATACTTTCATAAAAATAGATAAGGTTGATTCTCATAAAAGAATCCATATTTGGTGAATATGCAGTTAGGTCTGTTAAAAGACAGAAATGAATTTATATGTCCCAGAATACAACAATTTTTCGGTTTATTAAATACAAGGCATCTGATTTGAAGTACAGATTATATTATACATTAATTACAGATGATTAGAATCTAACTTCAACTCCTAAATTTGTACAATACCCCCTATTTATTTATATGTACTGGGTTTTACATACAAAGGATCACTAATTCCATTTAAATCCCAAACCACTTTCCCTGCTCTGATTGTCAGTTCTGCTACAAGTTTCTCCTTTCCCATAACTTTTTTGTTACGCACGTCTATAAATCCAAAATTTCCTTTTTGCAAACTAAGGACAGCAACATCTGC
>DASSHD010000684.1:0-4895 GCA_035693085.1 Hanamia sp.
CTATTCGGATTACTTTGGGTACCTACGGGTAATTGGCAATCCCAAAACCACATGCAGGCTAACCTGGCTTATGATTCGAAAATTACCCAGACAGGAGATGGTTGGGGTGGCGCTTTTGGGGCTTCTCCGAGTTTAATTCAATATTATTTAGATCCTGCTAATGCCGCAGATACGATGCGTAGAAGAGCTACTCTATTCATGCCTAATTCGTTTTATCCCGACATAAATACGGCTAACGGGGGATGGTTAGTTGATACTACCCTCTTTAACACAGCCACAAACTCTGTTACCGGGCTTCATATTACTGCACCTGTTACATCAGGAGCCTATTACGGAAATAACCATGCTTATGTGAAAAAATATGTTATTGGTTCACCTGCAGATAATGGAGGACTCGGTGGCTCGCAAAATGAAAATATCGGCACTTACATTTTCAGGCTTGCAGAGGTTTACTTAGATTATGCAGATGCTATTCTGGGGAGTAATGCATCTACCTCCGATCCCGAAGCTTTGAAGTATTATAATGCAGTAAGAATTCGTGCAGGTATTGCTCCAAAGGCTTCAGTTACTTATGCCGATCTCATGCTGGAAAGAAAGATAGAATTTGCCTTTGAAGGTAAGGCCTGGTATGATTGGAAGACCTGGTATTATTTTGATCCTACCGGTGCGATGCAATATTTTAATACTCAAAACAGGGGCGTCTATAATCTTACCTATAATGGAGGAGATATGTTTGCTACTTATCTTGACGATGCAAACAATCCTGCCACAATAGGGCCACGCTTTTATACAATAACCCCTGCCACGGCAGATCTTCCTTTTCCGGAAGTTGAATTGTTGGTGGCACCTAACTTACAAAATGCTCCAGTTTCATTTGATTTTAGTAAATTGAATTATTGAGAATGATCTTAAATATAATTAATATGAAAAAATTAGCAATCTTTATAATCATAGCAGGAGTTGTATTTTTTTCCTGTAAGAAAAATGATTCAGGCTCTTCAGGGCAACCAGTTATAACTCAGGTAAGAGCTGTGGATAGTACAAAGAGAGATAGTACTTTTGACCAGGCTTTACCCGGAAATTTAATAGTAATCCAGGGAAGTAATTTAGGTGGCTTAAAGGCTGTATTTTTCAACGACACTTCCGCCTTTTTCAATCCGGTTTATGCTACAAATTCCAACATTATTATTAATATTCCTGCAACTGCACAAACTGCGGCGACTGATCCAAATGTTCCTAATACAATTAAAGTAGTTACTAATCACGGGACGGCAACGTATTCATTCAAATTATACCTGGATCCTCCATACATCAATTCCATTTCATTTGATAATAGCGGAACATTAGTATATATAAACGGAGGTAATTTTCAAGGGATAAAGAAAATAACTTTCCCTGTACCCGGAAATGATACTGCGCTTTCTTATACAGTAAATAAGAATTTTAATCAAATTGTTGCTGTTATCCCTCAAGGAACTCCTTTCAAGGATTCCCTTCGTGTTTATTGTACATTTGGTGTTGGGGCTTTTTCTTATCCTCCTCCAATGACCATTGCATCTGTTTCTAATGAAAACGGTGCATCGGGAACTACTATAACAGTAACCGGTACAAACTTTGTTGGCATTGACCAGGTAATTTTTCCGGGAAATATATCGGGAACAAATTTAATGGTAACCAGTGCTACCCAATTATCTGTAATGGTTCCTCCAGGCATTACAACTACCGATTCATTGAGACTGACAGGAGTACTAGGCACAGCAGCTTCACCGCAGCTTTTCGATTCGTATATTACTCACCCTTCTCCCGGATATCTTTGTACATTCGATGCACAGTATTCATCAGATAATACTGGATTTGTTGGCTGGACTGGTGGATATGCCGATGCACCAACAACTGCAACAACTTATCCCGGTGGAACGGGTGGCTCTGGCGTATTGTTGCAATCCAGCCCAATGTCTGCAAACGCAGGTCCCACTTCGCAGGGAAATCCAGGGTTGTTGCAGTTAAGTCCTTTTCCATGGGTTTCTAACACCAGCCTTTCAATCAATAATTATTCATTAAAATTTGAAATCTTTGTAAAAACTGCCTGGTCTAAAGGCGAGATATGGATAGCAGTTGGCGGTTGGTATGGCTGGAGTTCGTATACTGCAAGATATGCACCCTGGGAAACCGCTACAGGTGGTAAATACGAGCCTGCAGGTTGGGTAACAGTAACCATACCACTTAGCCAGTTTATTACTGGCAACCAGTTTTGGCAAACAGCATGGAGTACGGCAGGATCTCCGGCAACTAAATTTTCAGACTTTCCTGCAACAGATCTGTGTTTCATGATCGCAAACGATCAGCCTTCGGCTGTTCCGGCAAATAGTATCAACCTTGCAATTGACAATGTAAGAATTGTAAAAGGCCAATAAATTAATGCTATCTATGAAAATTAAGTTCAAAAGAGCAGCAGCTTTTGGAGCTATGCTTTTTGTATCGTTTTCCAATTTTAGTTGCAAAAAAAGTAGCATACCATCAAATAATACGGGCGGAAGTATCAATCCCCCCCGACCAGTCGATTCAACATACAATCCGACAGATCCGCTTCTTCCGGCTACAGTAGGTTTTTTTGGGACCGCCTGGATCCCAAGGATGTTTAATGACCCTGAAACGCAAGCAGGTACTGTGGCAACCGGAAATGCAACAGATTCTTTAACTATAGATGTTAATAAAGTATTGGTTAAAGTACCTCCTTATGTTTTTGGTGCTAATTCAAATCTTTGGTCACGTGAAATGAACAAACAACCCGCTTTAGTCCAATATCTTTCTGATCTTTCACCAAACATTATTCGCGGCCCTGCGGGTAGTGTTAGTGATATTTATTTCTGGAACGGTACAGATGCGAATCCTGCTCCTGCAGATGCGCCTGCAAACCTTTTGAACGCTACCGGTACGTCATCCCCTGCGGGATATTGGTACGGGGGAAACAATGCTTCCTGGACCCAGTCTCTTTCAGATTATTATGACCTTCTAACTAAAACAAACAGTACCGGAATTCTTACAATTAATTATGGCTACGCAAGGTACGGAACCGGTACTGATCCTGTAGCTGCTGCTGCTCACCTGGCAGCAGACTGGGTAAGATATGATAATGGCAAAACAAAATACTGGGAAATAGGGAATGAAAATTATGGAAACTGGGAAGCCGGTTATAATATAGATCAAACTTCCAATAAGGATGGACAGCCTGCAATTATCACTGGTGCTTTATATGGCAATCATTTTAAAGTCTTTGCAGATTCAATGAGGGCGGCTGCACAACAAATCGGCGCTACCATTTATATCGGAGCCACATTATACCAGGAACCTCCTTATACCGGAGCGTATCCTTCCATCCAAACATGGAACCAGGGAGTTTTACAAAACGCAGGCAATGCCGCTGATTTTTTTATTGTGCATGATTATTTCACAGCGTATCAAACCAATTCATCTGTATCAGATATTTTAAGTACGGCTACCACAGTTCCTGCTTTAGTAATGTCTTATGTGAAACAACAAATAACATCAGAGGGCGTGTCATTAAAGCCAATTGCTTTTACCGAATGGAATATACAGGCAACAGGTTCAAAACAAAATGTATCTTATATTGCTGGTATTCATGCTGCCAAAACAATCGGTTCCATTATTAAAAATCAATTTGGTGAAGCAAGCCGATGGGATATTGCCAATGGATACGCTAATGGTGACGACCAGGGGATGTTTAATAATGGTGATGAACCCGGAGCTCCGTTATGGAATCCAAGACCATCATTTTTTTATCTCTATTATTTCCAGAAATTTTTTGGAGACAGAATGGTTTACGATACACTAAGAAGATCCAATAATGATATTACAACGTATTCATCTACTTTTTCTTCAGGACAGGCGGGAACTGTAATTATAAATTCCGGATCGTTAAATCATGTAGTTTCAATTGATTTTCAACATTTCCCCGCAGGAAGCAAATATTATTGGTATATTTTGACAGGAGGGACTGATAATGCTCCCTTCTCCGGGCAGGTTTATGTGAATGGAACCGGCCCATCCACACCAACGGGCGGTTCACTTAATTATGCAACGCTTAAGGCATATTCCGCACCTCTAACAGGAACAATTAAGATTAACTTACCCGCGTTAAGTGTAGTCTATCTTGTCGCAGATAAGAAATAGATTGGTTAAATTTATTTGAATACTGGATATTCTTTCTCAAGTGTCCCATATTTATTTTTAAATTTAAAAATATTTAAGTAATTACCTAAATTCATTTAGTTTCCACAATCATTTATTTTGTAACTATTTTTCATTAATGAAAAACTTTCTATTCCTTTTATTATTTTTTGTGGTCAATCTATTTTCCTGCACTACATCTCCCAAAAGGGAAGGTCTTTATTTTAATATTCTTCCTGCTTCAGAAACTGGTATTGATTTCAAAAACACAATTGTGGAAAATGATTCCACGAATATGTTTGTTAATGAATACACGTACATGGGTGGAGGAGTAGGCATTGGTGATTTCAATAACGACGGATTGGAAGATATTTTTTTTGCGGGTAACCAGGTAAGTTCGAGGTTGTATATTAATAAAGGAAATTTTCATTTTGAAGATATTACAAAGAAAGCGGGTGTTTCAACAGATTCCTGGTGTACCGGAGTAAGTGTAATTGATATCAATAATGATGGCTGGCCCGATATTTATGTTTGTGTGTCAGGCAAAGTTCCCGGAAGTAAAAGGAGAAACCTTCTTTTTATCAATCAGCGCAATCTTACTTTTAAAGAGGAGGCTGCTGAATATGGACTTGCTGACACTTCTTATTCTACCCAGGCTGTTTTTTTGGATTACGACAAAGATGGAAGAATGGATATGTATCTTCTTA
>DASSHD010000685.1:0-2560 GCA_035693085.1 Hanamia sp.
GGATAGCTTATCTCAACCAATGAACGGCTTTCAACATTTACTGCAACAAACCCCGCCGATTTATTCTCATCAGAAAGTTTCTTGTGCCAATAGTAATAACAGGATTTTACGATTCCATTTTGTGTACAGTAATCTGTAACCGTTGATCCGCTTTTACTACATGCTTCAATGTGAGAGCGCATCTCATCGGCCTTTGCCTGGTTTCTATTCTTCATCCGGCAAATGTCTTAACTTGATGTCTTTCCGGAAATACGGGGTTGGTCAATGGGATACCAAAAATGTATTTAGGAATATTTTTCGTTTGTCCACTGATGATTAACTTTTTAAAAATGTCCGCAAAAAAAATAAGAAAACAACGTTTATTTTATCTTGGTCTAACTTCTTATTGTCTTGCAAGCATTTTTTAGTCGTGTGACGAAAAACTAAATTTAAAACTCAAGTTACGCTATACCGTTTACACCAAACTCATAAAACTTTTCTGTGGCCAAGTTAATCTTGAAATTAAAATAGCAATTTCCACCATCGTCAACAAGTAAAATATTAGTCTTCCAATTATTATTGTTCCAACTGTGGCAGAAACAATTTACCCAAACTTCTTTTTCACCTTTTTTATTTGTCACTACAATTAGTTGTTTTCTGTAATTATTTTTCTTTAAATCAATGGTCAATTCTTTATATTCTTTGTCTAATGAGTTATTGTAATCAGTTACACAAACTATTAGTAAGCTGTCAATAATATTGATGTCATCCTGGGTCAGACTTGCTGGACTGAAGGTATTGTCAAAAGGGTAGTTTTCCTTTTTGTCAAATGGTATTATTGCTGTTTTTGAAGTGTCAATTTGAACTGTTTTGTTATTGACTATTTGGCGATTCTTTTTAGTTTGAGATTGTCCACAAGAACTTAACGCATTTGTCAAACAAAACGCAATTGTGAAGTATCCCACCGGCCAACCACATCCAAAATAATTTAAAATAAAATCCTATGCTAGTGGATTCCAGTTTTGGGGCAGCAGTTCTGCAATTTTATTGATCGGATGATTACTGATTCGGCGCAAAATATCTTGCAACCAGATGAAAGGATTAATGCTGTTGAGTTTGCACGTACCCAGGAAAGAATAAAGCATCGCACTCCGCCCGGCCGCTTCATGGCTGCCGGCAAATAAATAGTTTTTTCTGCCGATGGCAACAGGACGGATGCTGTTTTCTACCGGATTATTATCAATGTTTAATTTTCCATCGCTTGTGTAGATCATCAACTCTGACCATCTTTCAATGCTATAACCAAGCGCTTTGCCAATCGTACTTTTGGGCAGCGAGGTGATGTAAGTTTCTTTCATCCACTTTCCTAATGATTCCAATATAGGCACTGCTTCCGTCTGGCGCAACTCAAAAATTTCATCAGCAGTTAATTTCTGCTCTTTTGCTTTACGTTCTATCGCATATAGCAATCCAATTTGCCCCAGAGCATATTCAGCAACGGACGGATTATTATCCTTTGCTTCAAAAAATTTACGCCTTGCATGAGCCATGCAATGAAGCACGGTGATATCTTTATTTTCTTTAAAAATATCATACACATTATAACCGTCTGTTTGAAGATAACCTTTAAAATCTTTCAGTATTTCATTTGGGCCCTCTCTTCCTCTTCCTTCCCGATAATCAAACCATACCAGGTTATCTATGCTATTGTGATAAACCCAGTAAAACCCGCGATGAGTGCTGCCCTTTTTATTTTTATCTAAAACTTTTAGAGGTGTTTCATCAGCATGTAGATAATTGCTGCTGATAACGATTTTTTTCAGTGCTTCACCTAAAGGATCTAAAAGTGCACAACCATTTTTTATCCAGTCACTGATGGTGCTGTAGGGAATGTCAACTCCTTCTCTTTTAAAACGTTGTTCCTGGCGATACAATGGAAGATGATCCACGTATTTATCAATGATGATCTGGGCCCAGTAAGCCTGCCCCTACAATGGCTTTTGGTAAAGGACGATCAATCATTGGAGCTATAATGATGCTACTATTATCAGCCGTTACATATTTAGGACGTACATAACGGTTTACAAATAATTTGCCGGGCTCATACTCTAATTCTTCGGTTACTTCATCACCTATCTTTTTACAGCCTTCTGCTTTTTCCAAAGGTTCCAGAATAATTTCACGGCGTTCTAAATGTTCGGGAAGTTTGGTGCGGCCCGGATGATTCTTTTTGATTTCAACCTGGTTGCGGGTATATTCAATCTTCTGTGCTTTTATTACAGAACAAGTGGCAATCGTTTCTGTCTGTATATCTAAACTCAGTTGTGTGGAGGCAATATTTTGTGGAATAAAACTTTCGCTTTTACTTCCAAAGATCATCCGCTTAAGGCTGGCAAGTTCATGTTCAAAAGCAGCAATTTTTAATTCAAATTCTCTAACAGCTTTTTGATGAAGCTGAACAGATTCTTCGTACAAAGTTTTATAATCAATGGCTGTTTCTATTTCTACTTTGACAAACTTAAAAATAAGTTCTTTGAATATTTGTTGATTGTTTTTTTTGAATTTAAATTTGGCACTGGCA
>DASSHD010000686.1:0-8305 GCA_035693085.1 Hanamia sp.
GCAGCATTTTCTATTGTACCCAGTCATGTATTAGGCGGTAAGAAACATGTAGCTCCAAGTGATAAATTATATATCGCATGTGTGGGATGCGGTGGTGAAGGGCAAAATGATATTGAGCACTATGCTTATGCCCCCAAAAAAAATGCGGTCATTGCATTTCTTTGTGATGTGGACGATCGCATGGGTGACCCGCGCAGGAAAGAATTTCCCAAGGCAGGATTTTACCACGATTGGCGGGAAATGTTCGAAAAGGAAAACAAAAATTTTGATGCCGTTTCTGTGGCTATTCCTGATCATAATCACGCAATCGTAGGCCTCAATGCTATGAAATTAAATAAGCATTTATACCTCCAAAAACCATTAACGCATGATATCTATGAAGCACGCGTGCTGACCGAAGCTGCCAAAAAATATAAAGTAGTAACCCAAATGGGAAATCAGGGAGCCTCATTTGACGGAATGAGAACCTTAAAAGAATGGTTTGATGCGGGCTTAATCGGCGATATTACCCATGTATATAATTGGACTAACCGACCCGTGTGGCCGCAAGGAATTCCCTGGCCAAAAGATAAACCACCTGTTCCAAAAGAATTGAAGTGGGACCTTTGGTTGGGCACCGCCCCGCAAACCGATTACATTGACAACCTCGTCCCTTTCAATTGGCGTGGATGGTGGCGGTTTGGAACGGGGGCTTTGGGTGATATGGCCTGCCATATTATGGGGCCGTCGTTTAAATTGCTGGGACTTGGTTATCCCACTGAAGTAACGTGTGACGCCACTACGATTTATTCCGGTATATTCAAAGAGGCTGATGACCCTATGAGTATTCCGCCTTCCAGCAGGCTTCGTTACACTTTTAAACGCGATGACGGAAGCACATTGAAACTATATTGGATGGATGGGGGTATGTTACCCGAGCGCCCGGATGAGTTGGATCCCGATGTAAACCTGAATGATGCATTGGCCGGTGTTCCCAAATTAGGAGATTATGAAGGAGGAACATTGTTTATTGGGAAAAACGGTAAAATATCCTGTGGTTGGGGAGGGCGTAATCCAAGATTGCTGCCGCTTTCATTAAATAATAACATTGATGTAGCCCAAAAATATCCACGTGTTCAAGGGTCAGGGAATGGCCACTGGTGGCAATGGGTGGATGCTGCTATTGCAGGTTACCATAACGATTATGAGGGAAATGCTGCACTTCCAATGCCAGGCAAGGAAAAAGCTTATGTAGATTCTCCGATTGAAGATTATGCGGGTCCCCTTACCGAAACAGTATTGATGGGTAATCTTTTATTACGAAGCTTTGGTATTCGTGTAAAAACAAAAAGGCACGATCCGGTTTATGGAGAGGTAGAAGATATTACAACTCCTGGCCGTTATATTTCTTACAAATGGGATGGCGCTAATATGCGAATTACTAATTTTGAACCAGCCAATCAATTTGTAAAAAGAGAGTATAGAGAAGGCTGGGGTAAATTGGAATTGTAAGAAAATGTAGCAGGAAGAAAGTAATCTATAAGGTTTAGCGCAAAGTATATGTGCGGAGGCTAAACCTTATAGGTTCGTGTTAAGAAAAAACAATAGAAAGATACATGCAAGTTTTTATAGAAGATGATTATGAATCAATGTCGGCAAAGGCCGCAGACGAAGTAATCCAAATTATTACACCTCTAAAAAATCCCTTATTGTGCCCGGCAACCGGAGATAGTCCAAAAGGTTTATATAAAGAAATAATTAGTAGAATTAATCAAAAAAAAATAGATACTTCCGGTTGGTATTTTGTCGGTCTTGATGAATGGCTGGGGATGAATGAACACGATGAAGGAAGCTGCAGGTATCATTTGAATCATGATCTGTTGAGGCCCTTGAATGTTTCTGAAAAAAATATTAGTTTTTTTGACGGGAAAAGAAAAGATATTCAAATTGAAATTAAAAAAGCAGAAAGTTTTATAAAAGCTCATGGTGGCATTGACATAGCTATCGTGGGGCTTGGGATGAATGGACATGTAGGAATGAACGAGCCGGGAACAGATCCTTCTTTGCATTCGCATATATCTGAAATAGACAGAATAACCCAACAAGTTGGACAAAAATACTTTAAGCAAAACCGTGAGATTACCCACGGTATTACTTTGGGAATAGCAAATATAATGGAAGCCCGGCATGTGATCTTAATGGTAAGCGGTAGTAAGAAAGCAGCCATTGTTCAACGGGTTTTAGAAGGAGAGATTTCGGAACAAATTCCAGCAAGTTTGTTACGCAGACATGAAAACTACAGTGTTTATTTAGATGAAGAGGCGGCAAGCCTACTTTCCAGAAGTTTTGTGGGTTAACTTTCCAAAAGTTTCACTTAATGCCTGAATAAAAAATCAAAACTGTGATTTAAAAAAAAGTTTGAATCAAAAGAAAGGTTCTAACTTTTGGAAAGTTTTATAGTAAACGAACAAATAAATGGAATTTGTGTTCAATGAAAAACTTTTGGAAAGTGGGATAACTCTTTTCTTTAGTTCAAGGTCTCAAAGGAACTTTCCAAAAGTCATGCACGTTTGACTTTCCAAAAGTTTTGTTCAATCTCTGAATAAAAATGATAGTTGTGATGTATGAATAAGTTTGAATCAAAAGAAAGGTTCTAACTTTTAGAAAGTTTTATAGTAGATGAACAAATAACTCGAAATCCTGATTTACAAAAAACTTTTGGAAAGTTAGATAGCTCTTTTATTTAGGTCAGGTTCTCAAAGGAACTTTCCAAAAGTCATGCAAGATTGGACTTTTCAAAAGTTTTGTTCAATCTCTGAATAAAAATGATGGTTGTGATGTATGAATAAGTTTGAATCAAAAAAAGAGTTCTAACTTTTGGAAAGTTTTATTGGTAAACTTATATATCTTCTCAGATGTTTCTTTAAATATTTGGCCATGTATCCAGGAAATTATTACCATGTTTATAACCATGCAAATGGCAATGAGAGTTTGTTTCGGGAACAGAAAAATTATCTTTTCTTTCTTGAAAAAGTTTCGTTGCATATTTTACCATTTGTAAAATTACATGCTTACTGTTTGCTTCCTAACCATTTTCATTTATTAATTTATGTGAGGGAATTTGAAGAACTAAAATTATTAAAACAGTTTAAGACACTTCAAAACAAACCGGATGAGGAACTCCAATTATTAATGGAAAAAAATATAAGCAAATCTTTTTCTAATCTTTTTAGCAGTTATGCTCAATCTTATAATAAAATTTATGAAAGAAAAGGAAGTTTATTCATGCCTAATATGAAAGCAAATATAATTGTAGATAATAGTGGTATTTGCAAAGTAACTTATTACGTTCATATCAATCCCGTGCATCACGGGTTTGTAAAAAATCTTGAAGATTGGAAATTCAGTTCTTATAATTCTTATTTATCAGATTTAACCACAAAACTTTCAAAGAAAGAAATCATTGAAATTTTTGGAAGTAAGAATTATTTTATTGAATATCATAAACAACCTGTAGAACTCAAATTGAATTGGGATAAGTGAAAAACGGGGCTTTCCAAAAGTCAAGCAAGTTTGACTTTCCAAAAGTTTTATTTAATGCCCGAATAAAAATGAGAGTTGTGATTTATAAAAAAGGGCGAATCAAAAAAAGAGAGGAACTTTTGGAAAGTTTTACAGTGGATGACTTTCCAAAAGTTTCGTTTGACGCGCGAATAAAAAATCAAAACTGTGATTTTAAAAAAAGGTTTGAATCAAAAATGAGTTCTGACTTTTGGAAAGTTTTATAGTAGATGAATAAATAACTCAAAATTCTGTTTTACGAAAAACTTTTGGAAAGTTGGATATTTCTTTTATTTAGTTCAGGTTCTCAAATAAACTTTCCAAAAGTCATGTAAGTTTGACTTTCCAAAAGTTATACAAAATCGAACTTTTTAAAAGTAAAAAAAAATAAAATGCAAAACAATTCAGTTATCGGAATAGATCTCGGCGGTACTAATATTCGTGGAGGTATAGTATCTGATTTTAAATTATCAGGAATCGTTTCTAAAAAAATTAATGCACAGGGCACTTCAGAAGAAGTTCTGGACGAATTGTTTTCCATAATTGATCCTTTAATAAATAATTCAGTTAAAGCCATTGGTATTGGCGTACCAGGATTGGTGAATCAGGAAGAGCAGATGGTTTATGATTTGGTATATATTCCTTCATGGAAAAAAGTTCCCTTGCAAAAATGGATGGAAGATCGTTACCAGGTTCCTGTGTATATTAATAATGACGCAAATTGTTTTGCTTTGGGCGAATATTATTTTGGGAAAGGTAAAGGAGTAAATTCAATGATCGGATTAACCATAGGCACAGGCCTGGGTACCGGGCTGATCATCAATAAAAAATTATACGAAGGTAGGAACGGAGGAGCCGGCGAATTTGGCATGGTTGGTTATTTAGATAAAAGTATAGAGTATTATGCCAGCGGTCAATTTTTCCAAAACGTGTATCATGTTTCCGGCGAGTTAGTTTTTGAAAATGCCCGAAAAGGAGATGCAGAGGCATTAAAGATGTACGGGGAAATGGGTGTCCATTTTGGTAATGCCATTAAAACGATATTGTATGCGCTGGATGTAGAATTGATTATTCTTGGCGGATCGGTGCGCCACGCATATCCTTATTTTTCTAAAACAACTTGGGAGCAAATCAGGACTTTTGGTTTTCAAAAAGTGATTACTAATTTGAGGATAGAAATTTCTGAACTGGAAAATGCAAGTGTGTTGGGCGCAGCAGCTTTGTATTATGACAGGAAGAAATAAACTTGCTTTCGGAAACTTTTGGAAAGGTTATTTGAAAAGCATTTTAAACTTGAGAAGTTTGATAACTTTCCAAGAGTCTAATATTGTTGTACAATAAATAAACAAACCTACCCTGACTACCGTCAGGCAGGCTCGCGGAAGGAAGGAAATTATTGAGATTTCTTATTCCCGATTTATGTTTTTTTGCAAATATTTTTAAAAGATAATTATTGCTTTACTTTTTCATGGGTTACTTTGCGAAATATTATTTTTTCCAGGAGTATGAAAAAGTTTTTAATAGTAGTGATTATCCTTTTTATTTTACTTTTAGCAGGCGTATATATTTTTGTTCCGCGAAAATTGGAAATAGCTAAAGTAGATTACGCTTCTTGTAATATTAACGGAGCTTCCAGAACAATTCACGACTCACATGGCTGGTGGAAATGGTGGCCGGGAGAAGAGGACAGTTTGAGTCATAGCAAAAAAACAGATTCTGTTTGGTATTATTATAATGGATATACTTATCATTTAAATGAGAAATTATATGATGCCATAGATATTCAAATAAAGAATAAGAGCACAACCATTGAAAGCAATATCCAAATATTTAAAATGAATTTCGATTCAGTTGCTATTGTATGGAAATGTAATTTACCTACAGGTATCAACCCGGTTACAAGAATACTGAAGTACAAACAGGCGGAAAAGATCCGTAATAATATGGCCAAAATCCTTTCGGGGCTTGTTTCATTTCTTGATAACAAAGACAATATTTATGGTATTCATCTTCATATTGTAATGTCAAAAGACACCACAATGGTAGCTACCAAAGAGGTGTCGCAAAGCTATCCATCTACTTCAGATATCTATACTTTGATAGGAAATTTAAAAAAGTATATAAAAAAAGAAGGAGCCAGAGAAAATAATTTCCCTATGCTTAATGTAAGAAAATTAGAGAATTCTAAATTTGAAACTATGGTAGCAATCCCCACTAATAAACATCTTTCAGGAAATGGTAAAATATTTTTTAGCCGATTTGTTCCCTGGAAAGTCTTAACTGCTGAGGTACATGGTGGCAACCTCAGAGTAGAGGAAGCTATGCGCCAGATGAAACTATATATGAGCGATTATCTGGTAACCGCGATGGCTATTCCTTTCGAATCGTTGGTAACTGACAGAAGCAAAGAACCAGATACTTTAAAATGGATAACCCGAATTTATACGCCGGTGCCTTAGCCACGCTTTGGTGGGGGTGAAGAAAACTAGAAATAAGAAGGCAGTAAACTAACTTTATTCATAATTTTCTGTTTTCTATTTTATTTTATCTGAGGGTTCTTAAACTGAATCACCATTGTACTATCATTATTACGTGCAAGTATATACGCTTTTTTACTACCGATATTGATTTCACTGATGTGGCGCACCTGCCCTTTTATTTGCAAACCGTTTAAAGTTACCGCTTCAAACTTCCCATTTCCTTTATTGATAAGTATCGTCCCGTAATCTGCATCATTCCTTCCCATCTGGATATTATTTTCATAGTAATTTCCTGCTATTAAAATATCGGGCAAATTGTCTCCATTAGCATCTACTACAACAGCAGTTTTATAAGGGGATAACTGTGCCTGCCAGGGCAACCCATGAAGTGAAAAATTTAATTTTCCATCGTTCATCAACACCGCGTTTGAAAAATAATTGGCCGTTAAAGTATCGGCGCTTTCTAATTTTTCTTTTGTGAAAATATCCTCCAGAGATGCTTTAGCAAAATCCCGGGCATGTAAGAATCGTTTTTTTATTATGGGGATTTGTTTTTCCAATTCTTCAATATTGGCAAATTCAATTTCTTTTCCGTTCAAATAATAGGTCAATACCTGTTCTTTTTGACCATTATCATCAAAATCATTGAAATAAAGTCTGACAGGTTCTTTGTCAGAAGCTTTTAAACGGCTGTTTAACCCTAAATTTCCGGCTATGAGATCAATGTTACCATCATGATTCAAATCCACAGGCAATACAAAATTCCACCATCCTTTTTTATCGGTCAGTATTTTTTTTGTAAAAGTTCCATGATGATTAATAAACGCCACTATTCCGCCCCATTCTAAAGTTAAAATCAAATCTTTATAACCGTCTTTATCAATATCATACCACAAGGCAGACGTTACAAAACCTACATCAGACAATCCTTTTGCGAATTTATCAGTTACATCTTTAAATTTCCCGGTACCATCATTTTGCAATAAATAAGATTTGGGAATTTGCCCATAATTCCAGGGAACGGATCTTCCCCCAATAAACAAATCCATATTTCCATCATTATTAAAATCGTAAGGCGCCACACACGAGGCATTTACAAACAAGCTGTCAAATGCATTCTCACGTTTATGAAAAATCCCTTTACCATCATTGAGATAAACCCTTGGAGTCAGCATAGTGTCTTTACCGTAAAACTCATTACCGCCACTTCCCACTACCAGGTCTGCAAATCCATCATTATTAACATCTGTAAAGCAGGCGCCCACGTCCTCGTAGGTACTGTCTTTATACAAAGCTGGTTGTGAAGTTTTTAAGAATTTTCCTTCTTTATTTTGCAAAAAAACAGCAGGTATTTTCCATTTTGAAGACCCAATAAAAACATCTTCAAGCCCATCGTGATTGATATCACCAACTGCCAATGCTGGGCCTTCTGTGGAAAGCATGTGAGGTATTAGTGGTTCACGATCAAACTCGGGAAATGAATTTTCTTCATGTTTGTATAAAAGGTTGGTTTTTGAAGTAATGTCTTCCATTGGTTTTGAGGGATTTTTCCAATAAGAAGTGATCACTGCATAATCAAACTTTGGAAGATTTTTTTGATAGGAAATTTTTATTACCTGATTTGTTTTTGAATAATGAATCTGTTGATACGTGTTATCGGGCCAAACAAGTAACATAGAATCTACTTTTGTATTAAATAACCCAATGTGAATGGGTATTTGCATGCTCGCCATAAAACCACGCACAGGATAGTTTTCATAAGTTCTTATTCCTCCATTTGCAAAAACAAGTATCTTGGCTCCAAGCGCATTAATATTTTTATCTGACCCTTTAAGTTTAATATCAAGATATGGCCTGGGCGTTTTATCATTGGTCGTATTCCGGTACAAAAAAGCAGATTGATCAATATTGTTGACAACAACATCCAAATCGCCATCATTATCCAAATCAGCATAAATGGCGCCATTTGAAAAAGAGGGATTATTCCCGCTTACCTCATTTCCAATATCTTTAAAAGCCAGGTTACCGGTGTTTTCAAAAAACCTATTGGGGATTTTTGTTTGAGGAAACTTATCTAACAATTCCATATTGCCCCCTTTTAATTGATCGGTGCGCATTTTAGTTTGTACCTCATTATCCGAGATGTAATTGATGTAATCAATATCAGTCATTCTTTTGGCAACTCCATTTGAAACAAATAAATCTTTGAGTCCGTCATTATCGAAATCCATTAATAAAGGCGCCCATGACCAATCGGTAGCATACACTCCCGAATACAAGCCCAC
>DASSHD010000687.1:0-8691 GCA_035693085.1 Hanamia sp.
AAAAATAATCCATTTTTTAAGCTATAATTTTCCTTACAAAAAAATTGAAATACCGTTGAAGCATCCAATACAGCGAATATTTCCAGGTAAAATTATTTTTTGATAACCTATAAAAAACCCCCGGATGAAAAATTCATTTAAGAAATTCTATTTACCACTATCATTACTTTTTATTTTCCTGCTTCACCTGCCATTTGTTTTTGGCGGCGCCAAACCTGTTTCAATCTCTGTAGCATCATTCGTAAAAGCATCAGAAAAAGTTACGATGAATGTGAATTTCAGAAGGGCTATCTTGTATGACAGCCTTCAATTAGACACACTTGGACTTTCCAAACAAGCTTTTATTGAAGCGCTTAAAGGATTCGATTATTTGCGTTCCAACGGAAAATTATCCAACGATAATGTTTTGACAATTGCCGATTTCAGTTTGCCATCAAACCAAAAACGCCTTTTTGTGATAGATATGGATAATTATGAAGTTCTTTATAATACTTATGTAGCACATGGACGCAATTCGGGTAAAGAATTTGCCAACCGGTTTTCCAATTCGCCGCATAGTAACATGAGCAGCCTTGGATTTTATGTAACTCAAAATACTTATTTTGGCGATAATGGCTTTTCTCTGAGATTACAGGGAGAAGAAAAAGGAATTAACGACAATGCAGAAAGGAGAGCCATTGTCATTCATTGCGCGGATTATGTGAGTGAAAAATGGATTCAGGATTTGGGGTATATCGGCAGAAGCCTGGGTTGCCCTGCCCTTCCCAGAAAAGTGGCAAAACCTATTATTGAAACCATAAAAGACGGGTCTTGTTTTTTTATCTACAGCCCTAATCAAAAATATCTTTCAAAATCTAAATTATTGCACCAGGCATCATAATATAACCCCTCTTTTGGAAGGAAGGTAGGCCGCCGAAAACGTCAAAATCCTCCCTTTCATTCGAAAAAATCCGGCAATTCAACGAAAACAAAAGGCAATATTTGTAATTGCGTTGCACCTTTGTATCAGAAAGCGGGAAACATCCAAAAATCCTTAGAAAACAAAAAAGCAATATCGAGAGAAAAACGAAATCCGAAAATCCGAAAAAACCAAAAAATCCACTTATCTCAAAAAAACTGAAACCAAAATCCTTAGAAAACAAAAAACAGTATCCAACAAAAAACCGAAACCAAAAAGAAAACAGATTTATCTTTCCCGATAAACATCGGGATCCAAAGAAAATCACTATCCAATCCGATTAAAGTCGGAACCATTATCCGAAAAACCAATGAACACAACTAATGTGTAAGCTTTAATGAATCTTGAACCACAACTGTTTAAATTATTGCAGTTAAATTCTTTAAAAATGTCCCACTAATCCGGGACATTTTTTGTAACCTAACACAAGAGGTGGTACCTTTCCATTAGGTATCACCTCTGGATTTATGCAATATTATCTTTTGTAATCACCATCCAGTCATCATTACCATGCCCTTTTTTAATCCACTCATCCATAAGACCTGCAATAGCAGGTATTACAGATAATTTGGTATTTCCTTCGTTAGCCGCAGAGATCATCAGGCCGGCATCTTTACGCGCCATTTTTAATTCCCATGAAGGATGCGAGAAATCTCCGGACATAATAGACCTGAGTCTTGAAGAAACCGCGGCGCCGGGGTTCCATTGATTAAATAGTTCTGCTACATCCTGAGCAGGGATTCCCTCGGCTTTTGCCAATGCCAATGCATCCGAAAGACCGGCAGTAAGCGATATCAAAAAAAGATTACCGGTAAGTTTTATTCCTGCTGCTTTACCTTCCTTTGCACCAAAGTTTATCAGTTTTCCTGTCATTGCGGAAAGTTCAGATTCTACTTTACTAATCACAGTTTGATCGCCTGAAACCAGCATATAGCCTGTGCTTTCAAGCGCATTTTTTGGCCCCATAAATACGGGTGCATGCAAATAAGTGAAGCCTTTTGCTTTCCATTTTTTAGTTCGCTCTATTGCTCCTTTTGCAGAAGTGGTAGTATGATCTATAATCATAGTTCCCGGGCGTAATGCAGGTAGCGCCATTGCCAATACTTCGTTTACCGTATCGTCATCTTTAAGTGTAAGATGAATAGTGTCTGCCTCCTTCACTGCATCTTTTATATCATCGAATGCTTTGGCGCCATCCGTTTCGAGGGCTTTGGCTTTGGAGGCAGTTCGATTCCAAACGTTTACCTGTTGGCCTTTTCGTAACATGGCCTTTACAAAATTTGAACCCAGCAGGCCCATTCCAATAAATGCTTTCATAATATTTTTATTTGTATAAAGGTAATCACTTTAATTTTTTTCATTTTGACAAGAGTCTCGCAGAATGCATTTAATCTTTCCTGAGGTAAATAATTTGTTCCGATAAAGAAGTCCTTATTCGGATCAGTATTTGGTACTGTTCATCCTTTTAATACTATTTACAATTATTTTCTCAGGTTTAATTGAACATTTATATAACTGGCTTTCTTATAAACATACTGCTGTAATATTTGCGGTAAGAAAATCCCAAAAATATGTTTGGCACTAATAAAAAAACGCCCATTAACCAACCGGATGGAACCAGGATGGTATGAAAAAGAAATACGTTCAAACTGATGGGAAAAAGTAATACCGCCGAAAAAGGAGCATAACGATTGATTAAGAGAGATAAACCACCCAGTATTTGTATTGCTTTCTGCATAGGATAAAAATAACCGGCAGCCCTCAATCCATCTTTAAATGCTTTTGCATTTCCGGTATGATGTGGTTGATAGGGAATAAAATGAAAGAAATAATCCAGGCCGAATACCAAATATAAAAATCCAAGTAAAATGCGGAAAATCAATGTTGCATTTTTCATAATTGTCTTTTCATTTCCTTTGCTGATAAAGATATACAATTGCGAATAATAGAAACAAATTTGATTTTCTTCGACGCCAGTAAACAAACTTTTACCGGCTTTTCTTATTTTTACCGTTGCCATTTATTTTCTCATCAAATTATTTTTATACTCATGAAAGATTTTTCAATAGTAAATTTCTTTTTAGGGATTATTCTTTCATTAATAAGTTTCAATTCATTCGGCCAGGGCAGCGCTCAGTTGCCTAACGCACCAACAATAGTGGCAACTGGCGCTCAACTACATCTGGTTTCCAATCAATTTACTTTTACGGAAGGCCCTGCTTCAGACAAGGAAGGGAATGTTTTTTTCACTGACCAGCCGAATGATAAAATATGGAAGTATGATATTGATGGAAAACTTTCTCTTTTTAGGGATAAAACCGGACGCGCCAATGGCTTGTATTTTGATAAAAAAGGAAATCTTATTTCATGTTCGGATGAAAAAGATGAGTTGTGGTCAATAAGTAAAAATGGGAAAGTAACTGTATTGCTACGAGACTATAAAGGGAAACGTTTGAATGGCCCAAACGATCTTTGGATAGATAACAAAGGAGGAATTTATTTTACAGATCCTTATTACCAGCGTAACTATTGGAAAAGAACAAAACCGGATATTGACGGCCAGAAAGTTTATTATTTTCCTAAAGGAAAAAAGGAGGCCTTTGTTGTAGAAAGCTTGCAAAAAAAACCAAATGGCATCATAGGTACGCCCGATGGAAAGTATTTGTATGTTGCAGATATTGGCGACAACAAAACTTACAAATACAAAATCAATCCGGATGGCACTTTGTCTCACAGAATATTATTTGTTTCGCAAGGCTCTGATGGAATGACGTTGGATGATAAAGGCAATCTTTATCTCTCCGGCAATGGTGTAACTGTATTTGATAAGAAAGGAGAAAAAATCGGTTATATTCCGGTGCCTGCTAAATGGGTTGGTAATATTACTTTTGGTGGCAAAGACAGAAAAACATTATTCATCACTGCGTCTGAAGCGGTTTATACTTTACAAATGAAAGTAAAAGGTGCAGAGTAACATGTTTTTTGTTTGTCTTAATTTTTTTAAACGCTTATTCTAAAACTGAATTTATCAATATACTTCTTTTCACTGTTCATATCTGACATAGGCCTCCAAATTAAGTTAAAAGAATTCGTGTTAATTGGTGCAGTTCGTGGCTACTTTTATTTTTAGAATTCGTATTAATTGGTGCAATTCATGGCTTTCTTTACTTTTGATTTTTTTATCAGTATTAATATATGGATTCAGCTCTTATACTCATTCAATGCCAAGATCAGATTGGTTTAGTATCCCGGATTTCAGGAATCATCGTTTCGCACAATTTGAACATTGATGCTATGCGGGAATTTGTAGATGCTAATGAATCACTTTTTTTTGCAAGACTGGAATGTAGCGGGAAAGTGCCCGATAGTGAATTGCTTGGTAATGAATTAGTAAAACATTTACCAGTTGGGGCAATGGTTATAGTAAATCCTGTTAGTCCTAAAAAAATGGCAATACTGGTAACCAAAGAATACCATTGCCTTGGAGATATTCTTGTACGGAATTATTTTAATTCGAAAGATATCAAAGTCTGTTGTGTTTTGGGAAATCATTCTGATCTTCAATCATTTGCTGAAGGATTCCTCGTACCCTTTCATCATGTATCCAACAAAGACAAATCGAAAGAAGATTTTGAAAAAGAAATGTCAGAGATCCTGAAAACTTATGAACCAGATTACCTGGTGTTAGCAAAATTCATGCAGATACTTTCCCCTGATTTTGTAGCACAATACCCCAACCACATCATCAACATTCATCATTCTTTTCTTCCTGCTTTTGCGGGAGCACACCCTTACCGGCAGGCTTTCGAAAGAGGTGTAAAGCTGATTGGCGCAACAGCACATTTTGTTACCGGAAATCTTGATGAAGGGCCGATCATCACACAGCAGACTATTACTATAGACCATACTTACACCGTAGATGAAATGGTGAAGGCCGGTCAGGAAGTAGAAAAGGCCGTACTTAATAAAGCCATCAGCCTGATCTCCCGTGATAAAGTTTTCACGAATGGAAATAAGACAATAGTCTTTGAGTAAACTCAAGCCTGTTACCGCTTGGTAAGATTAAAATAAAATATAAAATCAGATTTATTTGTTCGCCTGCTGACCGGTAGCTTTCCTGTACGGTAGTCAGGATTGGTTTACTGCTTTTCATCATAAATGCGTAAAAGGGGTGGCAATCTCATGAATTGGAATCAAATGCATCTTTTTTGAAATTTTCAAACTATTTTTAACTAAAGGATTACTTCGTTGCCATAAACATTCATGAAGAACATAACAAAGCATAAATTAGTGAGATTTTTTGAGTTGCTGTTATGGCCTTATCCGAAATAAATATTTATTTAAGGAGATTATTTTTCCGAACAAATGAAATAATTTTATCAGTAGCGCCTGCATTTTTATAGACATAATTTTTTGCTGCTTCGCTTCTCAATAATCTTTCTTCTTCATTGGCTAATAACTCATTTACTATTTTTTCGAGATCAATTGCGTTGTTTATGCTTATTGCCCCCCCGCAATCAATCATTTCCACAGCTTCAAAATTTCTTTCGTAATAAGGCCCGAAAATTACCGGCTTGCCATAAACAGCGGCTTCCAGGATATTATGAAGCCCGTCATCTCCAAATCCGCCGCCAACATAAGTTATAGTAGCATAATAATACAAGCGTGAAAGCATTCCTATATTGTCAATGATGAGGCAATTGGCCTCCTCAAATCTCTCAAGGGGAGTGGCTTCTATCCACTTCGAATAAAAAACAGAACCCGGAAATTCTTTCTGCACATCTGCCAGGTTTTCTGCGTCTATTTCGTGAGGGGCAATAATAAATTTTATTTCGGGATGTTTTCTTACAAAATGAGTCCATTCCGCTTCATCATCTTCCCAGGTACTTCCCATCACTATTACTTTATCATTACCACAAAATTCTTTAATGCCGGGGACTTCTTTAAAACCCGTGGCAATATTTATCACCCTATCGCACCTGGTATCTCCTGAAACTGTTATTTTTTCTTCAGTAATTAATTGCTGTAATTGAACTTTGGAATTTTCATTTTGAACAAAGAAATGGGTAAAGCAATTCAGCATATTTTTATAAAAACGGCCATACCATTTAAAGAAAATCTGGTTGCTGCGATATACTCCCGAAATCATCAGCAATGGAATATTCTTTCTTTTTATTTCCTGTAAATAATAATGCCAGTATTCATACTTTACCCAAAGGATCAAATCAGGTTTTACAATATTCATCCATTTTTGTGCGTGTAGTTTTGAATCCATCGGCAGGTAAAAAACATTTTTAAAATCTTTATTGTTCTTTACAATTTCAAAACCGGAGGGTGAAAAAAAGGAAATAAAAATAGCAATATCCGGAAATTGTTCTTTTATTTTTTGCAATACCGGCCTGCCCTGTTCAAATTCGCCGAGGCTGGCGCAATGCATCCATATCTTTTTTTCATTATTGGCGGCTTGCATCACTTCGCGCAATTTCCTGAAAACCTTTCTTCTTCCGGTAATCCACAATTTTGCTTTTGGATTCCAAAATGAAACAAAATAGATTCCTGTCTTATAAAGGATTAAAAAAAGGTGGTAGAGTATAATCAAATCATTTAATTGAGTTACAAATCTAAAAGGAAATTCAAAAACAAAAAGTTGTTTATTTTTTTAATTAAAAAGAGACTACCTAAAAAAGCAGTCTCTTAAAATAGTAAATAGTAATTCGACAACTCTGCATCAATAAGTGGCAAACGTTGCAATAGCTTGTTTTCCACTGTAACTGCCACTATATACTGAAGTATAACTCCTGGTTTGTGTTAAGGTTGGTATCAATGCTTTTACCAGCAACGGTGAAGTAGTACCCGTGGCATAAACATATAAAGTATCTGTTATTCCCGCTGCATAGGGAATAAAATCTGTTACGCCAGTTGTAGCTACATTACTGAAAACAGGTGCAGAAGATCCTTTCCTGTAAGAATATACATCTACATTAGGAACATCAGCAGAATTATAAATAAAATTAGCGAACCTGAGCATGCAAGTTGTATCGCCTGGAATTACAATATTATTCAACACAGTTGATTGCTGTATATTCGTAATGCTATCGTAAGTAAAAATAGTATAGCTTTTTCCTGCATCCATATTTTGGGTAAAAGTAAGCGGAACTTGTGTTGTTCCGGTTGTAGTATCTTTTATTAGAAAAGTCCGCGAACCGGGATTTACTATAAATGAATAGGCTGTTGCTGGAAACACTCCTCCATAAGATACTGCCGCTCCGGAAACCGGAGAACCGTCAACATATACATAATTATGAGTGGCCTTCAGGGTTGCATTAAAAATCTGCACATTGGCTACATTAGTGAAATCAGTTTGCGGTTGGGCCACGTTCGGAGTTTCTTTGCTGCACGAATAAAATAGAGATGATACTGCTGCTATTCCAACGTATAGTATAATTAATTTTAAAAGTTTCATTTTTTTAAATTTTCTTGTTAATTAATTTATGGTTGTGAAAACCAACATTCATAAGTATTATAATCCTGGTTTAACGCGCCTATCCTGGTAAGTTCCGGAATATCATATAAGTATTCCGAATTGTATCTTGGTCGGCACCTATAAACATATTTTCCATTGTTTGTCGAAACTAAATAGTTGATAGGTGCTGTGGGAGGAGGCGTAAAACTTGCATAAACCTGGTGTCCTGTTGCAGGATCCAGATCAATGTAATGATATTTGCGCATGTCCACCCAAGTCTGATGTGTGCCCCATCCATATAGCGCTATATATTTTTGCAACATGATCTGCGATAAAGTTAAGCTGTCAGCATCTGTAGGTATCACAGAAGTATTTGCCATATATGTGGCTTTCATAGTAGGTGTAATTTCGCGGCCTGCCGGAATATTAAATGAATAGGTAGTGGTTAACATATCAAAATTGAGGCTGACTCCATTAGTATAAGCAGCCAGCGCAGTTGATTTGTCACCCTTGTGATAAGCGGCTTCTGCAATTATAAATTGCATTTCTGAAGCGGTCATCATCGGCCACGGACTTGTATTATTGTAAACATATTTGGCGCTGTCATTGGTTCCATTGGTTGCATTTGCTTTTGGATTTCTCCAGAAATTTTTGGGATAGTCACCGTTAATGCTACCATCAGCATTATTTGGATATTGTGTTGTTCCCAGCCAGGGCATCACTCCGGTAAAAGTGCCATTTCCGTTTTCACTTAGCAGATACCAGGCGCGTGGGTCGGTTACACCTGTAAATGCAGTGTCATTGCGACCAGATAAAAGATCAGCTATAAAACCGCCTTGCCTTACTGTACCAATATTTGAACGGGTAGGACCAAAATAACTATTAAATCCATTGCTACTATTTGCTCCTGAGAAAGTGGCGATTATATTATCATCATTAGTAGTGCACGACAAGCTTGCATATTTGATAGCTGAATCAGCATAATCATTGGCTGAATAAATTTGTTTACTGCTTAAATCATTGTAAGAGCGGGCCAGAATACCGTAAACGAATTTTTTCCACTTATCAAGACTTCCACCGTTAAAGTAAGCATCGCTTTGAGCAAAAGTGGTGGGGTTCATATTTCCACCTGTCATGTTTAGGTAATTCAAAGCCCTAAAACAAATAACCCGGCAACTATCATAAAAGTCCGGTTGAGGGTTATAAAGAAATTGTGAAAGGCTCGTGTTAAAAGCTTGTTGCAAGATGGCATCTCCATATTGGTTGGTTA
>DASSHD010000688.1:0-4633 GCA_035693085.1 Hanamia sp.
TCCACCAAAGTCACTGTGGCCTGGCGTATCAATTACGTTTATCTTAACGCCCTTATAAACTACTGAAACATTTTTACTGAAAATAGTAATGCCTCTTTCCCTCTCCAGGTCGTTGCTGTCCATTATCAGCTCCCCGGTTTCCTGGTTGTCGCGGAAAATGTTGGTGCTATGTAAAATCTTGTCAACCAAAGTGGTTTTACCGTGGTCAACGTGTGCTATAATAGCGATGTTTCTGATATTCATAAATTGTTTTAACCTGTGCGGACTTTTTGTCCAAAATTTTTTAAGGGTGCAAAGGTAAGTCAAAACAGGTTCTTAGCAAGTAGAAAAGAGAATGTTAACAGTTAAAGAAATTACATTTGCCGATATTTTTATACGCTGGTTCCTAAAAAAATAGTAAGGAATGAAAAAGAACTTTTTACCGAATATTTATTTATGTTTTTTTCTTGACCTGGCCGGAATGTCAAGTTACCTGTTACCTGCAATAGGCGAAACGATAGACATTATATGGGCGCCGGTTTCTGCAGTTATTTTTTATTTTCTTTTTGGCAAAAAGAAGTTCGCTTTATTAGGAGGTGTATTTTCTTTTCTGGAAGAAATTTCACCGGGGTTCGATTTTATTCCCACATTTACGATTGCATGGTTTATTAGAAACCGGGAGACGAAAACTTCTGTTCCTTCGCGCTGATGGTGATTAGGAAAGGATTGAAAGGGTTTTGCAGTAAACAAACAAATAAACAGAATTCCTATTTCCTTCAACCCAACATTAGCTGCATTGCAGGAAAGCGTTTTTAAACTTTCCGGTAGAGTGCAAAAATAAATTAGTAAATTAAAAGTAAATTTGTAGAAACAATTAATTATGAACAATTCCGCAGTAGAGAAACAGATTGGGAATTACTTGTCCTTATTAGACCCTTCTCAAAAAAAGACTGTTTTAAATGTTGTGAAAACAATAGCTATGGCAACCCGGGAATATGATAATCTCTGGGAAGACGATAGCTTTGGAAAAGAAATGGAGAGCCGTACATCATCTTTCGAAAACGGTACAGCCAAACTATATAAGTTTGAGGATATGAAAAAAACTGCCATATCTGAATACAAAAAGAAAAAAGGCCTTAAGAAATGAGCTATACTTATTGGCTACATGAAAAAATACAAACTGATTTTAATGAAGGATTTGCCTGGTATGAAAACAAGAAGAAAGGTTTAGGGTTTGAATTTTTAAATGAAATTGAAGGTACCATCAATAAAATAGTTGCTCACCCGGGAAGTTTTGGAAGTAAGGGAAACCCGCTTTATCGCGAAGCTTTATTAAAAGGGTTTCCTTATGTTATTGTTTACAGAATCTATTCACGAAAAAAAGAAATCTTTATTAGCGCCCTACATCATACAAGTAAGTCACCTCGTAAAAAGTACCGGCGCCCGTAATTTTTTTTAAATAAATATATTAGCAAAAGTATTTAGGGTATCTCTAAAAACTTATTTCTTTTGTTGTACCCTGACGTCAGGCAGGCACATCTTTAATTCCTCTCTCCCGAATAGCTATCGGGAAAAGGAAAAGATAAGTTTTTAGAGATGCCGTTTAGAATATTGACAGTAGTATTCAGAGTAAGATAGTTGCTGAAACAATAAACAATAAATTTTTTAAATAACAAAAAAATTGAAACATGAACAAAACGATGCTTTTCTTTTTGATGTTTTTTTTCATTCAATCCTCATTTGCCCAAACCAAAAAAATAATTGGTTTCAATGAAAAAAATACCGCAACACAAATTTCACTTGAAACCCAGTTTGATAAAAATTTAAGTGCAGAAAATATTGGAGAAACCATGAAAAAACTTTCCGCAGTTCCTCATCACTTAAGTTCTCCGGCTGATAAAGCAAATGCAGAATATATTCTCGGCCTTTATAAAAAATGGGGCTGGGATGGGCAAATAGAAACATTCCATGTTTTGTTTCCTACTCCCAAAACAAGATTGCTGGAAATGACTTCCCCCACTTCTTACAAAGCTATTTTAAAGGAACCGGCAATAAAAGAAGACCCGACGAGCGGACAGGCAGGCCAATTGCCAACCTACAATGCTTACAGTGCAGACGGAGACGTAACCGGCGAATTGGTTTTTGTAAATTATGGCTTACCCGATGATTATAAAATATTGGATGAAATGGGCATCTCTGTAAAAGGAAAAATTGTAATTGCGAAATATGGCCATAGCTGGCGCGGCACTAAACCCAAAGTGGCCCAGGAACATGGCGCAATTGGTTGTATCATTTACAGCGATCCTATGGACGATGGGTATTTTAACGGTAATGTGTACCCTAAAGGCGCTTTCAAAAATGAATATGGCGTACAAAGAGGTTCGGTAATGGATATGGTCATCTATCCGGGAGATCCTTTAACGCCGGGCGTTGGAGCTACAGAGGATGCAAAAAGATTAGACAGACTGCAGGCGCCAAATCTTTTAAAAATTCCGGTTTTACCAATTAGCTATCACGATGCAATGCCATTACTCGAAGCGCTTGACGGTCCTGTAGCTCCGCGAAACTGGCATGGCGGTTTGCCTTTCGCTTATCACATCGGGCCGGGAAAAACAATAGTACATTTAAAAGTTGCTTTCGATTGGGATATTGTTCCCTGTTATGATGTAATTGCAAAGATAAAAGGTTCAAAATATCCTGACGAATGGGTGATAAGAGGCAATCACCATGATGGTTGGGTTAACGGAGCGGCTGACCCGGTAAGCGGACAGGCGGCCATGTTGGAAGAAGCAAAATCTATTGGTGAACTTTTAAAAACAGGCTGGAAACCGGATCGTACATTGGTGTATTGTTCCTGGGATGGTGAAGAACCGGGATTGCTTGGCTCAACAGAATGGCTTGAAACTCATGAAAAAGAGTTGCAACAAAAAGCAGTGGTTTATATTAATTCGGATAATAATGGCCGCGGTTTTTTATATGCGGAAGGCTCACACGCTTTAGAGCCTTTGATGGATGGAATTGCCAAAACCGTAATGGATCCGCAAACAAATGTAAATGTGTTTGAACGCAGAAAAGCGAATGAAGCAATCAACACATCCAATACAGAAGCGAGGGAAAAAATATTAGCCGAAAAGGATTTGAAACTGGGAGCGATGGGTTCCGGGTCGGATTATTCATCTTTTATACAACATGCAGGTATTCCTTCATTAAATCTTGGTTATGGCGGAGAAGATAATGGAGGTGAATATCATTCCATTTATGATTCTTACTATGATTTTATCACTTTCAAAGATCCCGGTTTTCACTATGAAGTAGCGCTTGCCCAAACTGCGGGGCGCGCCGTTTTGCGAATGGCGGAAGCAGATGTACTGCCTTTTGATTTTACGCATTTATACAAAACCATAGATAAATATTCTGGTGAATTGCAAAACCTGTTGCAAAGCACAAGGCAAAGCACTGATGTAGAAAATAAAATCATCAATTCAAATTTTTATGGTGTTGGAGAAGATCCCACAAAGAAATTTATCAGCCCTACAGCAAAACCCGAAGTGCCTTATCTTGATTTTTCTCCTCTGCAAAATGCATTGGTTGACTTAAAAAAAAGTGCAGACAGTTTAAAAGTGGTTTTTCAAAATAAAGTAAAAAACAATTCAGCAAGCGTAGCTTTTAATCAATCACTTTACCAGGCAGAGCAACAATTACTTTCTGAAAAAGGGCTGCCACGCAGAGGCTGGTACAAGCATACTATTTATGCACCAGGATATTATACCGGTTATGGTGTAAAAACAATGCCGGGCATCCGCGAAGCTATTGAACAAAGAAACTGGAAAGAAGCGCAGGAGCAAATCTTTGTTGATGCAAAAGCGATTGAAAGGCTTGCTGATTATTTGAAAAATGCTGAAACGAAATAGTTTTAATAATTCAGGTTACAGGTTACAATTGGAAAAGGAACAAGTTACAGTAAAGCAACCTGCCGGCAAAGGCAGGCTATTAATCAGAATTCTTATTTTTCGATTGGGTATGATTTCCTGATTTGAGTATAAACAATAAAATAAATTATGAATCAAATAAGAATAATCTCTAGCGTAAAAAAAATTGCATTAGTGGCACACGACAATAAAAAGAAAGACCTTATAGAATGGGCTTATTATAACAGAACCGTTTTATCACAACACGAATTAATTGCCACCGGAACTACAGGGAAATTATTAGAAGAAAAATTAGGAAGGCCTGTAAAAAAATTATTAAGCGGCCCACTCGGTGGCGATCAGCAGATGGGCGCCATGATAGCAGAGGAAAAAATTGATATGATGGTTTTCTTTTGGGACCCAATGGAAGCGCAAGCGCACGATAGTGATGTGAAAGCGCTGCTGCGGCTTGCTGTGGCCTGGAATATTTTATTAGCTTGTAATCGCACTACTGCAGATTTTATTCTTACTTCTTTATTAATGCAGGAAGATTATCCCGTGGTGGTTCCTGATTATACAGGATACCTGACGAGAAAATTAATCGAATAGTAATGCAAAAAATAAAAAAATTACCTGAATTTTTATTTCAAAAATTTTTTCTTTATGAAATAATATGCTCTGCAATTCTCATAAAAAAACTCCCTGTCTTTTAAAGACAGGGAGTGGAATATTTAATAATAGACAGA
>DASSHD010000689.1:0-4486 GCA_035693085.1 Hanamia sp.
GTGCGTACATTCAACTCACAATTTTTCATTTGAGAAATGAATGTTTGCTTGTTCTTCAGGAGATTGAATTTATAATTGTCGAGCGATTGTTCTACGGCATATACATAATTCTGTACCTTATTGCCGTAATGTTCTTTGGCAATAAGATTACCCTGCCGTGCGCCACGGCCATTGCGTTGCTCCAGCTCTGATGGTTTCCAGGGTATATCAAGATGGTGCATCGCCACCACACGCTGCTGTACGTTTAATCCGGTTCCGGCTTTCTCAGTACTGCCTATGAGAATGCGTATTTCGCCCCTGTTCATTTTACGGAACAGTTCCGGTTTTTTGTTATCTGTCCAGTCGTGTATGAATGTGATTTCCCTTTCAGGAATACAAAAGTCCCGGGTCAGTTTTTCTTTAAGCGCATTGTAAATATTAAACTCACCGGGCTTGGGTGTGCCGATGTCGGAGAACACAATCTGCGTTCCCCTGTGCTGCGTGCTTTCTTCATAAATTTCTGCAATCTTGCGGGCGCTGACGTTTACTTTATTATCAGGATGATCACTGTACTTCCATTCATTAATTAAACGCATATCTGCCGCCATTTTTTTAGCATAGTTGGTAGCAATAAGCATACGTCCTTTATCTTCTTCACGCGATAGCCTACCACGCCCTATTAGTTCTCCATTTCCCGTTTTTGCAAATTCCATAAGCCTTTTTGTAAATTCTCTTTGTTCAGGTGTCGGCTTTATATTGATCAGCGTTTCATTCAATTCCGGCTTATCGAGGTTAATATGTTTTGCTGTCTTGTAGTCGGTAATTTCGTTGTAGAACAACGCCAGTTCCGGCACTTTAATAAAGTGGCGGAAACGTTCTTTAGCAATGATTTCGTTGGTTACTGAAAATTCAAAATCGGTAGTCTTTCGTGCAAACACGGATGCCCAGCCGTCGAAATTTTCAATATGCTGCCGCTCCATTTCTTTCGGGCGCAGGTACTTAAACAACAAATACATTTCAGTAAGACTATTGGATATTGGTGTGCCTGAAAGAAAGGTTACGCATAGATCGCTATTAAAGTGGCTCTGCAGCTCACGAACTGCAAACAGCATGTTGAGCGCCTTCTGGCTGCCTTCCATATTACCCAAGCCTGCAACGCGGTTATGACGGGTTGTAAAGGTGAGGTTTTTGTACTTATGAGATTCATCTACAAACAAGTGATCAATAGCCATTTCATTGAAGTTGATACCAGCATCCTTCTTTTCTTCTATATTTTTGAGTACTGATTTCAGATTTCCTTCTAAGTTATTTTTACGTATCTCTAAACCTTTGAGCATCTTTTTAGATATTGATCCGCCAAGCTCTTTGACGGTTTCCAAATCACGTTCTACATTGTCTAACTCTGCCTGGAATATTTCTTTTTGTATTTCCGGTGACTGTGGTATTTTACCAAACTGGTCATGTGTAAGAATGATGCAATCCCAATTGTTCTTTTTTATTTCGTGAAAGAGCCTTATCCGTTTTGCAGGTGTAAAATCGTTTTGTCCGGGAAACAGGACACGGGCTTTGGGATAGGCTTTTTTATAGGTTTCTGCTACCTGGTTTACATTGGCTTTCAAAGCCACGATCATAGGCTTATGCACGATGCCCAATCTTTTCATCTCCTGTGCGGAAACAATCATGGTAAGTGTTTTACCCAAACCTACTTCGTGATCAATCAAAGCGCCCCGGTTCTGTATAATGCGCCAGGCAGCATTTTTCTGACTGCTGTACAGATCTTCAATGCCCAATGCTTTTTTATCTAACCCGGGAAATTTGAGATGACTTCCATCAAACTCCCGCAAGACATAGCAGTTGAACGTATCATTGTACAGATTCTCTAAGTTCTTTTTTTCTTTACCAGGCAATTCATTCAGCCAGGAAATAAAACCATTTCTTATTTGCTCAATTTTTTGATGCGCAAGTTGTATGGCCTCATTGTCCGGTAGCCTGATGGTTGTATCATTAGGCCCTTTTACTTCATAAGTGAAAAAAGGGGTAGTATTCTCCAGCGCATGTTCCATCAGCGTATATCCATAAGTGGTACGTCCGCTTTTAGGCGTAACGGCAAACTCTCTTGATACTTTGATGTTCATACCGGTGCTTACCTTGAAAGCATCCAGCGAAGGAAAATAGTTGATTTCCGTATTTTGCTCAAACAGGTGCGAGGCAAATCGTTCATAATAAGAAACAGGCATCCACCGTTCACCCAAATTGAAGTCCAGTAATTCAAAAGGAATGCGCTCCGGCTGCACCTTTGCTAAAGCTTCGGCGCTTCGCTTATACTGCGCATTTTCAGGGAACTGATCACACAGTTGTTGTGCCTGTTGTAGTTTTTCAAACACGTTACCGCTTAAATACCGGTCTGTGGTTTCCCACTCATTGTTTATCGGGTTCAGATATACATGATTGCCCAGGCGGCTGATCACTTCATTTTCTTCAAGGTTCATTGCGGCGCTGATAAAACCTATATCCACTTTTCCGGTATCATTCAAGCTATGTGCAAGCGCTTCGGTAGGATCATCCGTAACAAACCGTTCTTTTACCTGGTGAATGGAATGAGTGAGTATGTCTGATTTTACAAACCGTTCGCCATCCCTGCGCTCTAATGAAGAAAGTGTAATAATACCAAAGGCGGTATCTTCGAGGATGCGCATCCGGTTGCCGGGGCTATTTAAAAGTCCATACTTAGAAACAAAACCATCGTATTTATAGTTAAGCTGCTCTCTGTCTTCTGCGTTAATAGTTTCTCCTTCTATCTCTTTTGCTGATAATTCCAGGTAGGCATCACGTAGTTTTACATAATCTTCGTAAAAGTATTTGTTCTTCTGCATGGCGAGCGGTTGAAAAACAGCCTGCTTATATTCCTGGTCAGGATTACCAATAGTACCCACCTTCCCCTGGTGCATTACCAAGGTTCCTTCCTGGTAAAAAGGTTTTAGTTCTACAAAGTGAAGCTGGCTGTTTTGCTCAAACCGGAAAAACCCTTCGAGTGTTTGATCTCCATCATATTTAAACGTATGATCGAACTGCCCGATATAATTGGATATGCCTGTCAACTCATGCCCGAGCAGGCGGGCATCCATCCAGTTGGCGGGCAGGTGATTTACTTCTTTAACATTAGAATAGAGCTTGTATAAAAACCGGTTGCTTTTATGCTGCTTTGCGGTTAGCAATACGATACTTTCGTGGCTTGGTTTATCGGTCGTGCGTATGGTACCGATGATACGGGCAGTCCCTTTTTGGACAACGGTTTCATCAAGTGAACTGATATAAGCACTGGCACGGTTGATATGTTCGGCAGGCGCTACATCAAATAATCCTAATTGAACGATTACAGCACTGGTTGTGTTTTCCGGCAAAGGCAGGTAGGTTAGTTTTTTATTGGTTGTCTCTTCCTGCCTGAAATTTTGCTTTAATGCTTCTTCATATCGCTTTTTGCTGAAACGATTTTGAATTCCTTCGCGGATGACCTCTTGGAGTTTTTCAGCAATATCATTGATGCTGCCGTGTTGCCATACGGTTTCGTGGGCATGGCCATATTGATTTTTACCCGGCTTTATTTCATCCCCTGCAATGATATGCCGGTTTTCTGAAATGTACCTGTTGATATGGTATTGGCCATATTCGTTTTCCAACTGGATAGTGGTTAGTAATAATTCTTCCTCATCGGAAAGAAATTCTTTTGATGAATTTTTTTGAACAATCAGCAGGTGGCTGGGCGCTTCGGTATTGCCTGTATCTTTCATCAGGTTATCCGGCATTACTGCAAGGCTGATAAAATCTGCTTTTCCGAAAAGATATTCCCTTGCTTTTTGATTGGATAGATTGTTCAGAAAAGCATCTGTCGTAATAAAAGCCATCAGCCCCCCTTCCGCCAGCTTGTCCAGTCCTTTGGCAAAAAAATAGTTGTGTATTTTGCCGGATAATTCCTTGTCAGGAAAGGCCTCATCATAAACAGAAAAGTTTCCAAACGGAATATTGCTGACAATAAGGTCATAGCTGCCGTTGTCCTTTATCGGAGCTTCTTCAAAGCCTGTAACATGCGTATCTGTTTTAACGGAAAGGGTACTGTTGATGACGGAAAGCACCATCCCGGTAAGCCTGTCTTTTTCTACTGTTGTAATTTGCTCCAGGTGCGCAAACGTTATTATCGCTTCACTGATGAACACGCCCGAGCCTGCTGAAGGCTCATACAGCCTTTTCGGATGAATGCCTTTCGCTGCAAGTACTTTGTAAAATGTTTGAGGAACTATTTCAGGTGTGTAAAATGCAGTCAATACGCTATTGCGTAACGAAGCAATGAGTTCTTTGTAAGCAGTTTCAGAATTGTTTTCTTTTAGCAGGCCATGCAATTGCATCATTGCGCCGTGGAGCTTCAAATCTTCTTTGGTTGCGCCTCTTGCCTTCCATTCCTCCTCTGTTCCATAAGGGTACAAAGCAGCTTTAATGCCCCCGAATCCTGAAT
>DASSHD010000690.1:0-14166 GCA_035693085.1 Hanamia sp.
CAGGCTTCAGCATGACATTACACTTTTAGAAAGAGGGACTGAATTTGGTCAGTTGGAATTATTTAAAGCCGCTAATGATGAAACAGTCAGAGTTACATTTTTGTTATCTGAATTTATAAAGAACGGCAATAATTATAATCATTTCAAAAGAGCCATCAACCAGTTACGGTCAGTTAATGTAGAAATTGTTCAAATTATTTTGCCTGCAATAAAAAGCAAGAAAGCAAAGAGGCCTGAAGAAGAAATAGTACTGACAGGCCTTTTAGAACGAGCCGTCATGAAAAAATATTCAAGGGAAATAACCATCTATATGCATAAAGCGACGGCAATGGAACTAATGAAAGTAGCCAATGGACTGACGGTTTTTGCAGAAGATGTCATGTATGAAACGAATAATAAATACACGCAAAAAATTTACGAAATAATATGCCAGTGGAAGGATGTCGGTGTTTATACATTATCAATTATAAAGTTTAGGGAATTACTGGTATTGAAAGGTAAATACTGCAATACAAAAGTTTTAATCCGGGATGTAATACGTCCGGTTGAAAGAGAGCTAAAAAAAATTGGGGACGTATTTTTTGAGTTCAGTGAGACAAGGAAAGGAAATGTCATTACTCATTTCAATTTTATAATCAAAACCAGAGCGATGATGAAGAAGGAAAAAGAACATTTGCTGATTATAAAAGAAGATACTATCAATTTACTACGCCAGCACTTCGGTTTTAAAGAGCGCCATTTACAACAAATTGAAGATGTTTTAGATGATTTACAAAGTATCAATACTCTTCGAAATAAAATAACAAAATTGGCACTCACTTTAGCTGAAAGAAAAAGAGGCGGGCAGATGGTAAAAAATATCCCCTCTTGGATAATTGCAAGTGTTAAGAATGAAGTTTATGATAATTAAAATTTGATGCATTTAGACTGGCCAAGAGAAAAATCAAAAGCAAAAAACGTGAATGAAACGATTGACCATACAGATCTAATGTTGACGGACGAAGAGTTGAACACGGCCGAATGGGTCAAAAATTTATCGCCGGAACAAAAGAGAGAGTTATCTTTGTTAATCCTCGAATTATCCCTTGCATTGTATAACCTTTATTCCAAAGAAGATGAATGATATCCGGTATTTTCAAAAGTTCGTTGCCGATAAAAGCGGCGATAAAAACATAAAGCCCAACCTTTATGTTTGGACATATACACGAGTAAGTTCAAAAGATCAGTTTGACAAAAACTCAAGTGTAGAACGACAGTTAGAAGCCAGCCAGCATTATGCGAACGAAAAAAATTATCAGATTACGGAAGAATTTGGCGGCACCTATGAAAGCGGAAAGTCTGATTTTACCCGTAAAGAGTTTACGCGGTTAATTGAAAAAGTAAGATCGAGCAGGAGCAAACCTCTGGCGGTACTGGTTTATAAAATGAGCCGCTTTTCCCGTTCAGGAGGTGGTGCTATCGGATTGGTTAATACACTTGTAGAAGAATTAGGAGTTCACCTGATTGAAGTATGCAGTGGCCAAACAACTATGACAGATCGGGGCAAAATCAGTATTTATGAAAGCCTGTTTCATGCACATAAGGAGAATTTAGAAAAAAAGGAAATCGTTATTCCGAGTATGATCGCTTCGCTAAATGCCGGTATCTGGATTGGAGGATGTCCGACAGGTTACGATCAGTATGGAAAAAAAGTGACCAATGAAAAATTTTTTTCTTTCAAGCAACGTATCGAGATCAATAAAGACGGTCAGCTTTTGAAAGAAGCCTGGAAATGGAAGGCATCCGGCATCTATAGCGATGCACAGATCATTGCCAAACTTGCTCTAAGAGGATTGAGGATAAGTAAGCAGAAAATGAGCCAAATGTGGCGCAATCCCTTTTATTGTGGAATCATCATAAACCGATTGCTTGATAAACCTGTTAAAGGTAACTGGGAGGCACTTGTCAGCCGTGAAGATTTTATAAAAGTTCAGCAGATACTTGAAAACAACCCTTCGGGGTTTCAGCATAACAAAGATGAAGAAATGCGACCCCTGACCCGCTTATTGAAATGCAATGGTTGCGGCAACTATATGGTCGGCTATAGAAACAATCAAAAGAATCTTCATTACTACCGTTGTCTGAAATGCAATGGCGTTAGCGTAAATGCGTTCACAACCATAAGGGCAAAAAAGAAAGGGGCGAATGATATCTTCTTGGATTTTCTTAAGAAATATATGATACCAGATTCGATTATTCCTTTAGTTAAAATGCAACTGATCAAGATCTATAATCATTACAATGAAGGCAATTCAACCAATGAAGTCGCATTGGAAAGCCAATTGGGCAATTTGGAAAAAAAGTTGAAGGATCTTAAAATTCGCCATGGACTTGGCGACATCGATAGAGAAACCTATGATTTCACATTTGCTCATTTGAATAATCAAATTGTTGGGGTAACAAAGGAAATGAGCATCACCCTTACCCCTAAAATATCTAACCTTGAAAAATTAATTTCATCAGCACTTAAAAAACTCTCGAAACTCAATGAGGTATGGCGTTTGAGTAATTTGGATGTTAAAAGGAGGATTCAAAAAACGCTCTTTCCCGAAGGCGTTTTATACGACGTCAAAAATCATCAATATCTAACCAAAAAGACGAATTCGTTTATCCATCTAACAAGCTGTATATCAAATGGATATACCCAAAATAAAAACTGGACTTCTCAAGTCTTACTTGAAAAGTCCAGTTGGGCTCCCCCTGTTGGACTTGAACCAACGACCCTCTGATTAACAGTCAGATGCTCTAACCAACTGAGCTAAGGAGGAATCTTTATCCCTTTTTCAGGGGGTGCAAAAATAGAGATTTTTGCTTTGTAACAAAAATTGATTTTTTGCTACTCATTTTCTTCAGTTTTTTATATTCAAAATCCTTCCGCTATAAGCCTCTTTTTTTTAGGTATTAACCCTTTATTTTCGTAAATTTGCAAATAGATTTTTTTTCAATCAAATCGTTTTTTATCCCACAAATATGACAGAAGATATCGCAGAAGTTGTAACCCATAAAATTGATGGTTATGGCGCAGATAGTATTCAGGTTCTTGAAGGACTTGAGGCAGTAAGAAAAAGACCGGCAATGTATATCGGAGACGTTGGCAATAAAGGTTTCCATCATCTTGTATATGAAGTAGTGGACAACTCAATTGATGAAGCGCTCGCCGGTTATTGCAACAACATAACAGTTACTATCAATGAAGATAATTCAATAACAGTTGAAGATGACGGGCGTGGAATACCTACAGGAATTATGAAGAAAGAAGGTCGTAGCGCTTTGGAAGTGGTAATGACTGTACTGCATGCAGGTGGTAAATTTGATAAAAACACTTACAAAGTAAGTGGCGGATTGCATGGTGTGGGCGTAAGTTGCGTAAATGCACTTAGCTCTAAATTTCATGTTATCGTAAACCGGGATGGAAAAGTTTTTGAACAGGAATATGCAAAAGGAATTCCTCAGTATAAAGTTCGTGAAATAGGCACCAGCAATACCACAGGAACCACAATCCGTTTCTGGCCTGATACTTCCATCTTTATAGTATCGGTTTATAGTCGTGAAATTCTTGAAAGCAGGTTGAGAGAACTTTCATTTTTGAATAAAAAAATTAAAATAGTTCTCAATGACCTTCGCGAAAAAGACGAGGAAGGAAAGGCTTATTCAAAAAATTTTTATAGTGAAGGCGGCATCGTAGAGTTTGTAGAATTGATTGATAAAAACGGCAACCGGCAACCTTTGCTTCCTACTGTAATTTATTGTGATGGCTATGATGAAGGAAGTAATGTAACTGTTGACGTGGCTATGATGTACAATACCAGTTACCAGGAACATTTATTTAGTTATGTAAATAACATCAATACCATTGAAGGCGGTACTCACGTTTCAGGATTTCGTCGCTCTATTACCCGGGTTTTTAAAAGCTATGGTGAAAAAGAAGGAATGTTTGAAAAGGCGAAAGTAGAAATAGAAGGTGATGATTTCCGTGAGGGGCTTACCGCTGTTATTTCTGTAAAAGTTCCGGAACCTCAATTTGAGGGGCAAACCAAAACCAAGCTGGGTAACAATGAAGTGATGGGTGTAGTGGATTCTACTTTAAGCAGGGTTTTGACAGCTTTTCTGGAGGAAAATCCGAAAGATGCCAAGACAATTATTCAAAAAGTAATCTTAGCAGCACAGGCAAGAGCGGCAGCAAAAAAAGCACGTGAGATGGTACAACGCAAAAGTGTACTTTCCGGTGGCGGATTGCCAGGCAAACTTGCTGATTGCAGTGATAAAGATCCATTCCGTTGCGAATTATTCTTAGTAGAAGGAGACTCCGCCGGAGGTACTGCTAAGCAAGGAAGAGACAGAAGTTACCAGGCCATTCTTCCTTTGCGTGGTAAAATTCTGAATGTGGAAAAAGCTATGGAACATAAAATTTATGACAATGAAGAAATCAGGAATATGTTCACAGCACTTGGAGTAAAAATCGGGACTCCTGAAGATCCTAAAGCACTTGATTTAAGTAAGCTCCGTTATCATAAACTGATCATTATGACGGATGCGGATGTGGATGGAAGTCATATCGCAACGCTCATTCTGACCTTTGTATTCAGGTATATGAAAGAACTGGTAGAGCAGGGTTTCGTGTATCTGGCGCAGCCTCCTTTGTATCTTTTAAAAAAAGGCAAGGAACAGGCTTATGCTTTTAATGATGAAGATCGCAAGGCATTGATACAACAAATGGCCGGAGGAAAAGAAGATTCAGTGCATATACAACGATATAAAGGATTGGGTGAAATGAACAGCGAACAACTTTGGGAAACAACCATGAATCCTGCAACACGTACTTTGAAACAGGTAACTATTGACAACGCTGTAGAAGCAGATGGAGTTTTCAGTATGCTCATGGGAGATGATGTGCCACCCCGCCGCGAGTTTATTGAAACACATGCAAAATATGCAAGATTAGACGTGTAAATAATTAATTATATAGTTCTTTGCAAAAGCTTCTCTTATCCCGGGAAGCTTTTTTGTTTTAAAATTGTAAAATTCATCCATAAAACCAAACAATTTTAATAACAAAAATTTATTTGTAAATGCATGGTGTAATATTGCATCCGAAATATAAAGTTTTTCAAACCCAATATTCTTTATGAAAAAACTATCATGGAAACTATTTCTCTTATTATTATTTGCAGGATATTTTAAAGCGAACGCACAGGTTGATTATCCCGTTTTTACAAATAAGACACCAATTAATCCTGCCGATAGCCAACGGCTTTCTTTTAATTTATACAACCTGAATTATATAAATAATACAGAATGGTTTGGTAATATTCCCTTGAGTGGCACTTTATTTGGCTACCAGATAATTCCTGAAATTGAATACCAGGTTTCGCCAAAATTCTTCATCAAAGGAGGTATTTATCTTCAGAAAGAATTCGGCAGGCCAAACTATACTACTATCGCTCCTACGTTTGAAGTTAAATACAAAGCCAAACATTCATCTTATATTCTGGGTAATCTTGAAGGAGGCACGGACCATGGCTACATAGAACCTATCTATGATTATAAAAATAATATTAATGACCGGTTAGAAAATGGATTTCAGTTCCTGGTAGATACGAAACCTTATAATCATGATTTTTTTATCAACTGGAGAGTAGCAATTCATCCCGGAGATGATTTTAAAGAACAATTTGATATTGGATATTCCGGCAATTTAAATGTAATTAAGAAAAATAATTGGGACATTCATATTCCCATTCAAATGCTTTATTCGCATAAAGGCGGCCAGTATGATAGTCTGCATACTCCGCTTCAGTCACTGGTTAATTCTGCGCTGGGTCTATCTGTTACGTACAATTTTAATAGAAAACTATTTCAGAAAATTGTTTTTGAGAATTATTATGTGAATTACAAAGACATTTCAGGACAAAAAGTCCAACCTTTTAACGAAGGGAACGGATTTTTATCGCATCTTTTATTTCAGTATAAAAACGTAGGTATTGATTTTAGATATTGGAATGGAGAAGGATTCATTAACCCGCGGGGAATGGCTTTATTTAGTTCGGTTTCAGAGAAATATCCGGGGTTGACAGAAAGACACCGCGAATTGTTAATCGCAAGTTTCATTTTCGATAAAGAGATATATAAAAATATTTTCTTTGACTTTAGAATTATTCCCTATAAGGATTTTATTGAGAAAATATCGAGCGGTACAGGGCTTGAATATTCGTACGAAATGTACGTGAAATATGTATTAAAAATTAATCTTGCTAAGGTGAAAAATTCACTATTATTTTAAGTACTCACATAAGCTAAAATAAATGTTAGGAAATATATGATGTGAAATAAGTATAAATACCTAAATTTGAAATTCCACTGTCAGTTGACTATGGGCTTTAATCATCAAATTATTAAACTATAAACCCCAATTAAAATGGCAAAAATGTTAACAGCTTATTGCATGAAAACCAAAGAAAAAAATGTCCCAATGCAAGATGCAGTAATTACTAAAACTTCCCGTGGCGGATATATGGCTCAGGGTAATGACGGAAAAGGCAATAAAATGACTACTATGCTTAGCGAGGCAAACGCATTACAAGCTGTAAAAGACGGAGTTGCTAAGAAGAAATGGTAATTGAGCAATTAAAAAGATTAAAAGCGATACTCTTTTATTAAGGTATCGCTTTTTGTTTATTGGACTTGATTCGATTTCCAATTTTTAAATAGTACTATTATAGTAAACGGGTAAATAACTGAGATTCTTATTTTCTTGGAAATCAAAAGAGATTTCAGAATATAAGCTCCCGGGCGTGTCCCTTTTATTGCCTTAATTGAAAAGGGCATTAATAATAGCCAGGCTATTTATTGCATAGATAATGATTTTTGTTTCTTACAATATAGCAACTGGCAATAATAAAGCCTGACGATTTGGATAAATGGAATTCAATTAAAATAACACTTATAGAAATTAAAAAAATAGGTTATTTATTGGTTTACTGCCTAATAGCCTTGTTAGATTTATGAATCTTTCAAGAAAAGTCTCTCTTCTCAATTCGTGTAAACTTGCCTAATGGCGGGTAGGTGTATGTAATTAGCGGCCAAACAATTTTCCGTTCCCCGAAAATAATAAGCCTTTACAAACCGCTTTATCTTTTAACTTTGCATGTTCAATTATAAATATGGAAACAAGAGAAGAAGTTCTGCAGGACGTTGTGATCAAGTTTGCAGGCGACAGTGGCGATGGTATGCAACTTACAGGCACTCAGTTTACCAATAATACTGCTTTATTGGGTATTGATCTCGCTACATTTCCTGATTTTCCGGCAGAGATAAGAGCGCCATTGGGAACACTTCCCGGCGTAAGCGGTTATCAGTTAAGATTTTCAAGCGACAGAATTTTTACTCCCGGTGATACATGCGATGTGTTGGTAGCTATGAATGCCGCAGCATTGAAAACAAATTTAAGATCTTTAAAAAAGAACGGAAAGATAATAGTCAACATTGAAGGGTTTGATACCAAAAATTTAAGGCTGGCCAATTATACTGATGGAATAAGCCCTTTGGAAAACGGAAGCCTTGAAGGATATGAAGTAATAAAAATAGATGTTACCAAAATTACACGGGAAACCCTAAAAGATTTTACGCTTGGCACTAAAGAAAAAGACCGCGCAAAAAATATGTTTGTGCTTGGGTTTTTGTACTGGATGTACAATCGAAAATTGGATAATACACTAAACTTTTTAAAAGAGAAATTTGCAAAAAAGCCTGATATTCTTGAAAGTAATATCAAAGTGCTGCAGGCAGGATATAATTATGGGGATACCACAGAAACCTTTACTACAAGGTATTCTGTACGAAAAGCAAAAATGCCTCCGGGGAATTATCGCAGTATCATGGGCAACCAGGCTTTGGCTTATGGACTGATAGCAGCATCCCAAAAAAGCGGGTTGCAATTATTTTTAGGTTCTTATCCTATCACGCCGGCTAGTGATATTTTGCACGAACTCAGTCGTCACAAAAATTTTGGTGTAAAAACGTTTCAGGCCGAAGATGAAATAGCGGCGATAAGCTCTGCAATCGGAGCTTCTTACGGAGGAAGCCTGGGAGTTACAACCACCAGTGGGCCGGGCATGGCATTAAAATCTGAAGCTATGGGTCTGGCCATGATGCTCGAAATACCCTTATTAGTTTGTGATATACAACGAGGTGGCCCTTCTACAGGATTGCCAACGAAAACAGAACAAAGTGATTTGTTGCAGGCATACTATGGCAGAAATGGTGAAAGTCCAATGCCTGTAATAGCTGCCTCTACACCGAGTGATTGCTTCAGCGCGGTATATGAATCTGTTAGAATTGCGGTACAACACATGACACCGGTAATATTTTTAAGTGATGGATATATTGCCAATGGAGCCGAGCCCTGGAAATATCCTGAAAGTAAAGATTTGCCTCCAATAGAAGTGAATTTTAAGAAAGGACTTGAAGAAAACGAAGAAACCTTTAAGCCTTATTTAAGAGATCAGAATTTAGTGCGTGCATGGGCGATACCGGGTTTTGCAGGGCTTGAGCATAGAGTAGGCGGGCTTGAAAAAGAAGATATCACGGGTAATGTAAGTTACGATCCGGAAAACCATCAAAAGATGGTGAAGATAAGACAGGAAAAAATAGACAAAATCGCAGACGATATTCCAGAACAAAAAATAGACAATGGCCCGGGAAAAGGAAAAGTGCTGGTATTGGGCTGGGGAAGTACTTACGGAGCTATCAAAAGCGCCGTTGCTGAACTGCTGAGAGAAGGGCATGCTGTTTCGCATATTCATCTCCGTTATGTACGGCCTTTCCCGAAAAACCTCGGCGATTTAATTAAAAATTTTGAAAAAGTTTTGATCCCTGAATTAAATAATGGCCAGTTAATAAAAATAATCAGAGATCAATATTTAGTTGATGCAAAAGGTTTTAATAAAATTATGGGAATTCCATTTACTAAGCAGGAATTGGTTGAGGAGATAAAAAAATTGCTGTAACACACATTTTCATTTCTTTTCTTTGAGTGCAGGTTCCACCACTTTTTTATAATATTTACAAGCAGGCCTCAATCCACAAATATTACATTTCGGCTTTCTCGCTACGCAAATGTAACGGCCATGCAATATCAGCCAGTGATGAGCCGTATGAATCAAATCTTCAGGAAAACTTTTTACTAATTGTTTTTCAACTTCAAGCGGAGTTTTAGCATTGGTTACTAATCCGATGCGATTGGCAACTCTGAATACATGAGTATCCACAGCCATATTGGGTTGTTTATCCACAACGGATGTAATCACATTCGCTGTTTTTCTTCCTACGCCGGGCAATTTCATTAATTCAGAAACCGTCATTGGAATCTTACCTCCAAAATCATTCATTACCATTTTTGCCATTCCAATAAGATGTTTGGTTTTATTATTGGGATATGAAATGCTTTTTATTAAAGGAAAAATTTCATTAAAAGTTGCTTTACTGAGCGATTCAACATTAGGATAATTTTCAAAAATAGCGGGTGTTGTTTGGTTTACCCTTTTATCGGTACACTGGGCAGAAAGGATAACGGATACTAATAGCTGATATGGATTATCATATAATAATTCTGTTTTTGCATCAGGACTGTTTAAAACAAAATAATTAATTACAAACTGATATCTTTCTTTCTTAGTCATAAAAAATCCCGCCTTTTGGCGGGATGAAAATAAGTTTAAATTTTGAAAACTATCGGGATGCTAGCTGTTGCTCCTGCTTTTTGGAAGCGTATTCTAATATTCTATTCACTGACTCTTTCCTCGGGGAATGTTTAATTTCATCAAGATTTTTATGAGCGCTTGCTAATTTCTCATAAGTATCACGTAAGTTCCAATCGGTTTGCAGAGCAGCTTTTATTTTAGCTGTTTTCTGTTCGGAAGTCTCATGGTACAGGTATCTTACCAGTTCTTCCGGTGTAATTTTAATCATAAAATGTGGGCTTTAATAAAAAATAAATAAATCTATCCGTTTTGATAACGCATTCTTATCAGAAATATTGCTTTACTACTTCATTTTAGAGCCGAAGAATCAAAAGTTATAATATAGAGATCTTCATTATCCTTCTTCATCAGGTACTTCTCCCGGGCATATTTTTCTAAAGTTTCGGGATTCGTTTTTAATTGTTCCAACTCCTTACTGGTATTGGCTATCAGCAGTGTCATAGCCTTTTCGTTTTGCTCTAATTTATTCAATTCCCGTATTCTGGAAATTTGTAGCGGTACATCATTTCTGTCAAAGAACATCATCCATATCGCAAAAGCCGTGCCTGTTATTAAATATTTGCTGGTAAATATGTGACGAAGCATTTTCATGATGCCGAAATACTTGATGAATTATTAATGAAATACCTGTTAACCAATACCTTTTCTCTCTTCTTATTTTCCAAATTTAATTTTTCCTTTTGGAAAAACCGCGCTTTCACCCAAAATTTCTTCAATTCTAAGCAACTGATTATATTTTGCAATCCGATCAGTACGGCTGGCAGAACCTGTTTTTATCTGTCCGCAATTCAGAGCTACTGCAAGATCGGCAATAGTTGTATCCTCTGTTTCACCGCTGCGATGGCTCATAATAGTGTTGTATCCATTGTTCTGTGCCATTGAAACTGCGTTGATAGTTTCTGTAAGTGTACCTATCTGATTTACTTTTACCAATAACGCATTTGCTGTATGGTCATCAATCCCTTTCTGTAATCTCTTCACGTTCGTAACAAATAGATCATCGCCCACCAACTGAACTTTTTTACCTAATCTTTCGGTAATCAGTTTCCATCCCTTCCAATCGTCTTCTGCCATTCCATCTTCCAGTGATATAATCGGATATTGTTTGATCCAGCTTTCCCAAAAATCAACCATCTTTTCAATACTTAATTTTTTTCCATCCGATTTATGAAAATGATAAACTTTTTTACCTGCATCAAACATTTCACTCACTGCCGGATCCATTGCGATGGCTACCTGGGTTCCGGTTTTATATCCTGCTTTATTTATAGCAGTCAAAACAGTTTCTATTGCTTCTTCATTGCTTTGGATGTTAGGAGCAAAACCACCTTCATCACCCACATTGGTACTGTATCCTTTCTGTTTTAGAACTGATTTTAATGAATGAAAAATCTCTACTCCCCAGCGTAACGCCTCATTAAAAGAAGAAGCGCCAACCGGCATTACCATAAATTCCTGGAAGTCTATTTTATTATCGGCATGAGCGCCGCCATTCAAAATATTCATCATTGGAATAGGAAGAATTTTTGCATTCGTACCTCCGATGTACCGGTACAGGGGAAGATTTGCTTCCAGCGCTGCAACTTTAGCAACAGCAAGGCTCACCGCCAACATTGCATTTGCCCCAAGTTTGCTTTTATTTTCTGTTCCATCCAATGCAATCAATTTCGAATCTATGCCCGTTTGATCAGCCACATCCCAACCAATCAACGCATCAGAGATAACAGTGTTTACATTTTTTACGGCTTTAAGGACCCCCTTTCCACTGTACACTTTTTTATCATTATCACGAAGTTCTACAGCCTCGTGTACTCCTGTACTGGCACCTGATGGCACTGCGGCTCTTCCAAGAAATTCATTTTCTGTAAGAATATCTACTTCAATGGTAGGATTGCCGCGACTGTCTAAAATCTGGCGGGCATGGATGTTTGCGATGTAGCTCATTTTTGGGTTTTATTTGTGTTATTTTTTAAATTTCTTAATTCATTATGTGCAAATATAGAATTCTTCACTTCTTCCCAGTTATGAAAAACCATATTACCTTCTTCAAAATCTCTTAATCTTTGCTGAAGTAATTTTATATGACAACCAGGAATATCTATTTTATTTTGTAATAATTGATTGACTTCTATCCGATCAAATTCATCATCGCTTTTTTTTATGACATCAATAATTTTTGATTTATCTATCACTGGAAATATTTTTTATACGGTTACCAATCAAAATCCAAATATGTTTGTCAAAATCTATAACAATTTACAAACATAATTAGCTTTTAGTAAACTTTTCAAAGTAATCATCAATCTCATTTCTTAATTCAATTCCAATCCTTTCAAATATATCAAGTAACGGCTTTAGATTCCTTTCAATTAATTAAGGGATTATTCAATTTTTCACACCCAAAATTTTATAAACCAATATCAAAGCGTAGTTCTTTAACATTCATCTCAGCAGCATATAAATCTCCTAGCAAATCATTTGAAACAAACTTATATCTATCATGATATTCTGAAAATGAGTTTAATACCTGTCTAAACTTCTTAGAATCATTTGCGATCACATACAGTGGAACATTCTTATAATCCATTAAAGTCGCCATTCTTCCAACTCCACTCCACACTCCAGTGGATAATTCCACTTCAAAGGCGTATTCTGGAACATAATTATTTCCTCGATTTTTAAACCACAAAACATCTATTTTCTGCAACAAATTATAGTCTGAAAATTGAAGTTTCGGACAAGAATCAAGAGTAGCAATTTGATCTAATCTCTTTTCATTAAATATCCTTGATTTATCAGGACAAAAAGTATGAAAGCCACGGATATTCCCAATTTCTAACAATCTTCCCTGAAGAATTGAATGTAAACTTTCTTCAACTGTATTTTTTACTTCCTCTTTAATAACTGGTGGCGATAAAAGTAAATTCCAGTTGTTTAGGTAATTTTTACAATCAATTCTATTGTTTCTGCCTGATAAGACAATGTTTAAATCATTGTCAATATTGATTTTGTATTCGCCATTTCTGTCATGACTAATTTCAGGTAAATGTTTAAATAGAATTTTCGCGGGAATAAACACAACCTTTTCAGCAGAACCACAAATAAAGGCAACAAATGGATTATCGAGATTGGCAATTTCTTCAACTGTGATATAATTGATACCAAAAAAATATCGTCTGTTTCCATCAGAAGAAGCACGAACTAAAACATTTGCTTCGCCAATACGATAAGTCCTTGATTTCAGAACTTTAATTAATTCAATACTTGCATTAAATTCTTTTGCTTTTTCTAAGAATTCAAAAGCTAAAATGTCGGATGGCAATTTTTTTTGTCTCTTAATCATATATAAAATTCAGGTAAATCTAAATCAAACGGTACTTCTTTTATCCAAATTAAATCGTAACCAACGGTTCCATCATTGTTCTCGAATCTTAAATCATCACTTTTCCAAAAACCTTTAACTGTCCAATTCCTTCTAATATATTTATTTAGATTTCTAATAGTAGTCTCCTCATCCTTATCGGTGAAAAAGGAAACAATTTGTATTATTGCATCTCTTTCATCTTTTGCTTTTATTTGCTTATAAAAATAACTTTCATAAAACCCTGAAAAGAATTCAAATTTGTAAATAAATACTTTTAGTGTCATGATTTACATTTTATATGTTGAGAATAGAAGACATTGCAGATAAAGGCGGTTATGAACGTATCTTGATCTTCAATTTTACAAATATAATTTGAAAAGGGGTCCTAAAAAATTTAGTATTTCATCGAATGCTATTTCCTTTATCTCTTTGAGTTTCCAGAAAAAGGATCAAGAACAATATCTCCTTCTTTAAAATAAACTTCTTTTTTAAATTTATCTGTGTGATTGTCTAAAAAATGTTCAACAAGTTGCGGAATGAATTTCCCTTTATAAGGATGGAGTCTATGCACATGTTTTGTGGTTTCTGCTTCTTTGTATTGGTCAAATGATAATGCCCAATTTAAATCTTCACCAAGTTGGCCTTTCCATGTAACTTCTCTTTGTCCATTATAGGATTGATAATATTGTATCAATTCCGATTTAGAAACTTGTGTAGAACCATTATAACCAATTTTTTTGATGCGTCCGTATTGGATTAGGTAGGAAATGTTTGAGGTCGTTACACTTTTATCAAGATACCCACTCGCCCAATCATTCGCTTGTTTTATTGTTAATAAATCTTTGGTCGTTATCATGTTTTAATCTTTTACCAACAAATTTAGCAAAAAAGACTTACCACTCAAAAAAGTAAAACCAGATTGCAAATCTAATTTGTCAAATTTCTAAATACCTCTTCCAAACTTCTACTCTTACTTTGCAAAGAAGTAATGTCAAGATTATTCTG
>DASSHD010000691.1:0-3501 GCA_035693085.1 Hanamia sp.
GGGTATCCCTCCTTCATAATTTGAAAAAGCAAAACTCCCGTGATCCTGAACACTTGATCCTCCCCATAATTCTACATCAACGTGATATTTAAGCGCATCATTTATCTCCAGGGCATTTTCTGCACCACAGGGAAAAACCATTACCCGAAATTTCTTCATCTTATTTTTCTAAAATTTTTTCTACTATGAAGTCCATTTCTTCTCTCCCGTATCTTTGGTCAATAGGCAACGGTAATAAATTTTCATATAGTTCAGCTTCAAAGGAATTCTTGTTAATCAAATCAGATAAGTTGGGCCAATATGCAGCTACATAAATACGATTCTTAATTAATTTTTCTCTTAATCCATTCTTTTTTGACAAAAAAGGATAAACCATTGGGCCATTTAAATCAACCTGATCTATCCATTTAATTTCATTTTTATCTTTCAAATGCTCATGCAGGTATCTAAAATTTTCATTCCTTTTATTTTGGCAAAAATCATAATCTATAGAGTCCATTAAGACTTTTGTAAGTTTTGACATTTTTCTTATGGGTTTACCTGAAAAGGATCTTTCATTATTTAAAAAATTCTCATACCCCTGTTCGGCGCTTTCATCAATCCTTTGTAATAAGTGTGAAAAACGGGTGATTGAAAAATCTTCCGGCAAATTACCTGACAATTTCTTTTCACTATATACATAGCCTCCATCCGGAACTCCAAAAAACTTTCTTGGAGAATAAAAGGTATCAATACCCCGAATAGGTTTAAAAAAAAATGCCTGTACTGCATCCACAATCAGGTTGGAAACAATACCAGAAAGTTTTTTTACATAATCTGATTTTAAACCAAAATAGTTAATATATAATAATGCATTGCCATCATTTATTTCCGGAGTTTTTATTAATTCAAAATGATCGTCTATAGAATAAAACTCATAAGCAATATCCAACTGCTTTAACGGTTCCATTACTGCATCGCAAGTATAGTAAGGAATATAAATATGGTTATATTTTCTAAGCTCAAGAATATATTTGAGGCAATTTCTTCCTGAATCTAAAGAGATTCCATCTTTGTGATAGGATACGCCATTCCTTGTTTCCAATCCAAAATATCCACCTATTGCGTTAGACAATTTCATAATTATCCAGCATTTTTAAAATTTCATCTTTAGGATTGAACATCATCACATCAATTATTGATAAAGAAGGAATATGATCATTATCAAATTGTTTATAAGGTTTTAATCTTGAACATATAAAATGTAATTCCAACCCTTTCAGTAAAAATTCTTCTTTTGTATATAATTCTTTCCCTCCAATCGGATTAAAATAATCATTTGCAGATTCTTTTATACAAATGTCAATAACTCTATCAGAAGCTTTTAAAATATCATTATTATAATCCTGTTCTGAAGATTTTACACATTTTGTTTTAATTCCTAAATAATCGCAAACTAAATTTATGCTTTCACACGCTAAATCTGATATAATTAAAGTTTGTATTTCTAAAGCATCTAATATTAAGGCATGTACTGTTTCAAAATAGGGAGCTTTACAATATGCCTGAAGCAAGGTCTTATTGAATTTTATCTTCCAGTTTTCAAATAACTTCTTATTTATTTCTGTTTCTGAAATCAATTTGAATGAACTCCCTTTTTCTAACGGAAGAGTAAAAAGAAATTCATTGCCATTTAATAAAATTTTGTTTCTATTGATCCATCCCTGTTTAATAAAATTAACATCATCATAAAAAATGAATTTATCTACAACATTGATGAGTTGAAAATACCCTAAATAGGGGAACAAGTATGGTTGCATAATACCAAGCCTCATTCTCAATTATTTTGAGCTCTTAAAATTAATCTGCAAATCATATCCACTTCTTCCATGGTCAAATCATGATACAATGGTAAACAGAGAACACGCTTAGAAATGTTGTCTGTAATTTCCAAATGTTTATGTTCTAAATAAGGTAATGTATTTGCCAGAGAAGGATAAAAATACCGCCTCGTATAAATTTCATGCATTTCCAGATGCGTCATACATTTCAGTAATAATTCTTCATTTTCAAAAACAATGGGATAATAGGCGTAATTATTTTCAGATCCGGAATGCCAGACAGGCCTTATTGCTTTAACCCCAATCAATTTTTCATCATACCTCTGAGTAATCAATTTCCTTTTTTCACTGATGTTGTTTATATGGTCAAGATTTACCAACCCCATAGCAGCATGCATTTCTGAGTTTTTTCCATTAATGCCTAATTCAGCAAACGCTTCAGGGCCAAAAAATCCAAAGTTCCGCATGAAAGCCATTTTTTTTAATAGATCTGCTTCTTTTGTAATGATCAATCCACCTTCAACAGAATGATACAATTTGGTAGCATGCAGGCTGCAGGTAGAAATGTCGCCGTATTCAAAAACAGATCGGCCATTTACCTTTACGCCAAAGGCATGAGCGCCATCATATATTACTTTCAGTTTATGCTTTTTCGCAATTTTTTCTATAGCAATTACATCACATGGATTGCCATATACATGTGTAGCAAGAATAGCGCTGGTTTTATCAGTAATAGCCTCTTCAATTTTACCGGCATCAATATTTAAAGACTGCATATCAATGTCTGAAAAAACAGGCAGACACCCTTCCCATACTATGCTACTGGTAGTGGCCACAAAAGAAAAAGGAGTCGTTATAATTTCTCCTTTTAAATCCAGGGCTTTGATAGCCATTTGTAATGCAATCGTACCATTGGTTACAAATAATAAATGTTTCAAATTTAAATGTTCCTTCAAACGCATTTCAAGGTCGCTGGCTAATGGCCCCATATTGGTAAGCCATTGCCTTTGCCAAATACCTGTCAGGAGCTTCTCATATTCTTCTTTCGGTGGAAGAAAGGGTTTTGTTATAGGTATCATTTTCTCAAAATAATTTTCTTAAATTCATAGAGACTATTAACCTTAAAAAGAATAGCCAAAATATAATAACCTATTGCTCCAACGCCTCCTCCAATTAAAAGCCTGTAAATATTTCTATACTGCAATTCTTTCAATTGATAGTCTATTGCAAATACTATTCCACCTGCAATAAAGGCCAAAAAAATTATGGGTAAAATATCTTTAGTTTGTTCCCATGAATTATAATTTAAAAATTTTCCTGTATAATGGGTATTAATAAAAAAAGCCAAAAATGAGCTGATTAATTGTCCCCATATTAAACCCATAATTCCAAATTGCAGGGTAACAGCAATTACAATGACCAATAATATTTTTTTAACGATCTCCAGTTTCAAAAACAAATCACTTCTTCCTTTCACATATAAAATATTCAGATTATAAGAATGAAGCGGATATAAAATGCCTACAAAGCATAGAATTTGAAAATATGGTACGGCTGGCGCCCATTTTCCTGTAAAAAGAAACCGGAACAATGGGTCCGCCAAAACAGCTAAAAAAATCAATACCGGTGCAACAATAAAAACTACCATTTGCATAATATTCTTATATATTTTTTTCAACCG
>DASSHD010000692.1:0-3617 GCA_035693085.1 Hanamia sp.
GCAGATGTAATAACAGATCTTTCGTATGTAACATGCCTACTATTTCATCAAGGTCATTTTTATAAACAGGCAACCGTGAATATGATACTTCCCTTATTTTATTTATAACGTTAGCAAAAGAGGAAGATATTTCAATCCCAATAACGTCAAGGCGTGTACGCATAGTTTGTTTTACAGTAGTGTTGCTGAATTTTTTGATCCCTTTTAAAATTTGTTTGTTTTCATTTGATGCTTTATTATCAGGAAGAGCGTCTATTGCATTATCAAGTTCGGTTGTATCGTCCATATTACTGGAGCCGGAATGAAAATTTCTTTCAACCGAATCACTCATAGCAACTAATCTTCTACTCAATTTAAAAAAAAGAGTATTAAAAATTTCAACCATCATTGACGCAGTAGAAGCAAACCATATTTTATGATGAATGGCCCAAACTTTTGGGAGCACTTCACCAAACATCATCAATACGGCTGCAATTACAATTACTTTAATAATAAAATTTAAGAGAAAATGTAATTCCAATGTGCCTAACCATTGGTTGATTAATAAATTAGAAACAAGAATAATTCCGACATTGACAAAACAATTAGAAATCAGCAGAGATGATAAGAGGGTTTTGGGATATTTCAGAAGCGCAACAATCCTCTTGTAAGCAGGTTGCTGCCGGGTCTTGAGCATGTTAACATCTTTCACTGTTAATGAAAAAAATGCTATTTGTGATCCTGAAAAAAGAAACGATAACACAAAAAGTATCAGTAAAACAAAAACCAGAAACGTAGTTGCAGCAGGCGTTATGGTTAAAATCGTAAGCAATTGATAACTATTTTTAATGACCGAATGATAATCCAATCCTAAAAAATTTTATTAAAGATAAAAATGCTTTTATTAGTTGTTTGAATATTATTCAGGAACTTTTTCTGTATCCGAATCTTGTGAAGTTTCATTTCCTGACATAGGATCGTGCGTATCCTCACCGCTGTGAATGTCTGATCTCTTGTCGAGCATTATAAGATTATCACCAATTATCTCAGTTGCAACTTTCTTATTATGGTCCCTGTCTTCCCAATATCTTGTTTTTAAACGGCCTTCTATGTAAACAAGGCTGCTTTTGTGTAAATATTTTTGGGCTAATTCTGCTAACCCGCGCCATAAAACAACATTATGCCATTCAGTTTGTGAAATTAATTTTCCGTTTTTGTCCTTATATGTTTCTGTGGTTGCTAAAGGGAATTTTGTAACAGGAATATTACCTTCGAGATATTGTATTTCCGGATCTTTACCAAGATTACCAATCAATATTACTTTATTAACTCCACGCATAGAATTTTCATAATTTATTACAACAAGTTTAAAGATACATTTTTATCTGCAAAATAAGATGCTATTATTTTTGGAAATGGGAGCAATTTTATTTCCTTTTTAGGAACGAGGTAATATTTTTCAGATTTTTTTAAAGGCTTCCCGATTTCGATATGGAAAAAATGCCCTACAATATGCTGATGTGTCAATTTTTGCATAATCCTTTTTGATTCTGATTTTAACATATATATATTATCCTGAATTAGGGCTAAAAAAGACGCATCTATGAAAATTTCTTTTTCTTTTTTCCAGGATTTTGTTTCAATTAAAATAAATTCATAAAGATTTTCCCAAATATCTTTTTGTGTTCTTTTGTTTACATAAAACTTCGACTTGTATTCAACAATAAGATAATTAAAAAATCTTTGTTTCTGCTTTACTGTTTTATTATTTATGGGTAAAAGTTCTGTCTTGTTGTCAAAATAAGCTAAACACTTTTTGCGAAGCGGGCACTCTTTACACAATGGTAATAAAGGTTTACAGATAACGGCACCAAAATCCATAATTGCCTGATTGTATTCCGCAGGTCTTTGTTTGTCTATAAGTTGTTGTGATAATTGCCTGTACATCTTTTTACCTTCTGTAGTATTTATAGGTATTTCTATTCCAAAAAATCTTGACAAAACCCTGAAAACATTTCCATCTAAAACTGCATAAGGTTTATTATAAGCAAATGATGCAATGGCTGATGCAGTATAATTTCCGATTCCTTTAAGCGAAAGAATATCCTCGTATTTTTCCGGAAATTTTCCGTCCAGATTTTTATAAATAAATTTTGCGGTTTCGATCAGATTTTTACACCGGCTATAATATCCCAGCCCTTCCCATAATTTATAAACTTTCTTTTGCGGAGCAGTTGCAAGGCTTTTTACATCAGGAAATTCAGTGATAAACCGAATATAATAATTTATGCCCTGTTGTACTCTTGTTTGTTGTAAAATAATCTCACTTATCCATATTTTGTAGGGATCTTTTTCACATTTCCAGGGCATTTGCCTGACGTTTTCGGTATTATCCCACTGTAATAAAGAAGAAGAAAAATACTTTTTATATTTCATCCGGATCAGAGGTTGCTTTTAAATTTCTAACGGAAGGAAAGTCTGCTATTAACTTGCAATTTCAATAGGCAAGACTCTACAGTCAAAACCTCTTGTCAAAGATAACTATATGTGAATTCAGACTACAAATATTAATTACTGAAAGCGAGACAAAATCCCTAAAATATAATAAATATAAATGCGCAGTTTTTCTAAATAACATTCGTAGGAAACTGATTATTTTAAATAGCGGCCGCACTTAGCTTTTCCATGAGCAGCCTGGTAAGGAGTAATTCCCCTGGCGCAGGAAATGAATATTACCGACAAAAGAATGGCTACAAGATATTTTTTTTTCATTTTAAAAAAAATGGTGAAGTAGATTTATCTTTCGATGGGTTTCTGATTTTTCCTGGAGATGATGAATTAGTATAACTATTTAATATAACGGGCATGTTTTGATTGCCCATGGGCTGCACCATACATAGTAACTCCATGTGCACAAGACATAAATACAACTGACAGTAGGATTGCTATAAGATATATTTTTTTCATTTTTAAAAAATTTGTTGGGAAAAGGTGTTTCGTTTGAGGTCCCGGATTTTATAATTTTGTGAAGTTCATTATATCCTTTTCCAGAAATATTTGACTACAAAATATAAAAAAAAACCGGAAAACAAAAGCTTTCCGGTTTTTTTAAAATGAATTTTTAATAAATTATTTAATCCTTTTTTCTTTTATCCTGGCACTTTTCCCACTTCTATCCCTAAGGAAATACAATTTAGAACGACGAACTTTACCTACTTTATGTAGCTTAATACTTTCAATATTGGGAGAGAATACGGGGAATAAACGCTCTACCCCAATGCCATCACTTATTTTGCGTACGGTAAAAGTAGCAGTTCCACCTTCGCCCTGGCGTTTTACTACATCTCCTTTGAAACTCTGTATTCTTTCTTTATTACCTTCCTGTATTTTATAATTTACAGTAATATTATCACCCGCTTTAAACTTAGGCAATTCTTTTTTTACAGTCAACTGATCGTGAACAAATGCAACAGCATTCATGGCTTTTAATTTTAGGAGTGCAAATGTAAGTCAATTTTAATAAAAAGTTGCATTGTTTTATTGCCGATCAGAAAGTCGCCGGATGGCAAATAATTTTAATCATTTATTAATAGCCCAATCGGTAAAGCAAGAAATAAACAAGAATTCTAATCAACCAA